>JANMWW010000139.1:0-6705 GCA_031394155.1 Chloroflexota bacterium
GCGGGATGCGCGCCGAGCGCCCACGGCGAGAACCCGCTGAGCGGGTTCGCCGCACCGATCACGACCTGCGCGATGAAGGCGACCGCCGTGAAGATCGCGAGCGGGCCGAGGCCGTCAGCCTCGCGGCGGTGTTTCCACCCGAGGTAACAGGCGATCAGCACGATCACGCCGACGACCGCGGCCACGAATCGATGCGCCATGTGGGTCGCCGCGGCGCCGAAGATCGGGAACGAGCCGTCGTCGCAGAGCGGCCAGGTCGTACAGGCGGTCGATGCGCCCGCCCCGCGCACGTACGCACCCGTGAGCAGCAGCACGTACGTGCCGACGGCGGCGGCGAGCAGAAAAGCCGTCCACGGCGCGCCGCGCTCGCGCGCGACGAGGGTCCGCGGCCAACGCATCCCGACCGCAAGCACGGTGAGGACGGCGAGTACGAGCTCCGCGTTGGCGAGGTGCGCGGTGACCCAGGTGTCCGGCAGCTCGAGCAGCACGACGATGCCACCGAGGACCGCTTGGAGGACATACAGCACGCCCGCGGCGACGACCATGGTCACCAGCCGGCGATCGCTGCGGTAGCGCGCCAGCGTGATCGCGACGAGCGACGCGAGCGTTAGCCCGCCGGCAATTCCGAGGAAGCGATGGAACCACTCGATCTGCGTGGCCGTGTCGAGGCCTGGCAAGAACTGACCGTGACAGAGCGGCCAGTCCGGACAGCCGAGGCCCGAGCCGGTCACACGCACCACCCCGCCCCAGACGACCACCAGGAACGCGACGAGGAGGGTGACGTAGACGAGCGCGCGGTATCGGGGCCCTGGAGTCACGAGTCGAGACTAAGGCGATAGGCGACGTACACCACTCCGCTCGCGAAACGCCGCTCATCGACGAGCGCGAGGCGCAGCCGAATGTCATCCGGGAGCGCGGCGTTCCCGCGACCGATGACGTGTGGCGTGAGGTAGAGGTGCAGCTCGTCGACGAGGCCTGCCCGCAGCGCCTCCGCCGCGAGATGCGGGCCACCGACTGAGAGGTCGGCACGCGCCTGCGCCTTCAGCCGGCGGACCGCGTCGGCGTCGAACGTCTTCTCGAGGCGGGTCCGCGCGGTCGTGACGCGGTCAAGGCTCCGCGAGTACACGATTTTGTCCGCTGACTGCCAGATCCGCGCATAGTCGAGGAAAGCCGCCGGCTCGTCCGCCTGTGCGTGGGCGGTCTCCCAGAACTTCATGACGTCGTACATGCGTCGCCCAAGGAGGTACGTGCCGATCGGGCGCTCGCGGTCGTTCACGAAGCCGTGGACCTCCTCGTCAGGCGCCGCCCAGTCGAAGTTGCCGCTCTCGTCGGCCACGTAGCCGTCGAGTGAGGTGATCGCGGAATAGATCAGCTTGGACATTGCAGACCCGCGCTAGTGGGCGACGTCTTCCTTCAGCGGGCGCGCGCTGCGGACGACCGGGATCTTCGCGAAGTTGTACGGCGGTGGTGGCGACGACGTCGCCCACTCGAGCGTGTCGGCGTTCCACGGGTCGTCATCGGCGATCTTTCCGCCCTTGAGCGTGATGCTCGTGATGAAGTTGAAGATGAAGAGCAGCACCGAGAACGCGATGATGTAGACACCGATCGTCGCGATGAGGTTGAGGAAGCCCCACTCCGGCGACTGCACGTAGTGGTACGTCCGGCGGGGCATGCCCTCGAGCCCGAGCTGATGCATCGGGTAGAAGGCCAGGTTGAAGCCGACGAAGAACGTCAGGAAGTGGATTGCGCCGAGCTTCTCCGACAGAAGACGGCCGCTCATCTTCGGGATCCAGTAGTAGCAGGCCGCGAAGAACGTGAACAGCGCGCCGCCCACGAGCACGTAGTGGATATGGGCGACCACGTAATACGTATCCGACAGCTGGATATCGACGGGCACCGAGCCGAGGAACACGCCAGAGATGCCACCGATCGTGAACACGGCGATGAAGCCGAGCGCGAAGAGCATCGCGGTCTTGTAGCGGATCGCGCCACCCCACACGGTCCCCAGCCACGAGAACACCTTCACGCCCGTCGGCACCGCGATGAGCATCGTCGACGACATGAAGAAGATCTGCAGCGCCGGGTCGATGCCCGCGACGAACATGTGGTGCACGAAGACGCCGAACGAGAGGAAGCCGATGGCGACGGAGGAGTACGCGATCATCTTGTAGCCGAAGATCGGCTTCTGCGAGAACACCGGCAGCACTTCGGACACGACCCCGAAGCCGGGCAAGATCATGATGTAGACCTCCGGGTGGCCGAAGAACCAGAACAGGTATTGCCACAGGAGGGGGTCTGCACCTTCCGCCGCTGAGAAGAAGTTCGTACCGGCCATGCGGTCGAACAGCAGCAGCACGCCGGCGACGGTGAGGAACGGCATCGCGAGCACCAGCAGGAAGCTCGTGACGAGGACGCTCCATCCAAAGAGTGGCAGGCGGTGGAACGTGAGCCCCGGGCAGCGCAGCGCGAAGATCGTGACGATCATGTTCAACGCGCCGAAGATCGACGAAAACCCGAGGATCGTGAGACCGAGGATCCACAGATCGACGCCGTGGCTCGGCGAGAATTGCTTGGTCGAGAGCGGCACGTACGACGTCCAGCCCGCGGCCGGCAATCCAAAGATGAAGGCCGAGTACAGGACGATCGCGCCTGCGACAAGAAGCCAGTACGACAGCGCGTTCAGGCGCGGGAATGCCATGTCACGCGCGCCGATCATCAGCGGGATGATGTAGTTCGCGAATCCGGTCCAGACCGGCACGACGAACAGGAAGACCATCGTGGTCCCGTGCATCGTGAAGGCCTCGTTGTATTGCTCAGCCGTGAGGAGCGTTCCGTTCGGCGTCGCGAGCTGCGTGCGGATGCCCAGCGCGAGCAGACCGCCCGCGAGGAAGAACATGAATGTCGTGACGACATAGAGGATCCCGATCTTCTTGTGATCGGTGGTGGTGATCCATTCCATGATCCCCGTGTAGCCGGGCCTCGCGACGGGGAACGTCTGTTCGGCGGTGGCCATGACCGCCACATTGTCTAGCGCGTTCGGACCACGAGCAACTTGTCCTGCCCACCGCCGGACGCCGGTGATACGATTGACGTACCCCTCCCCCCTGGGGTGGGGGCAATAACCAGGCGATAGGTGGAAGAGCGATGAAAGCTGAGAAGGCCGAACTTGATGCGCGCCTCGCGTCGATCGAAGGGCACATCAAAGGGATCCGGAAAATGGTCGAGGACGACACGTACTGCGTCGATGTGCTGAAGCAGACGTTCGCGGTGGAACGTGCCCTTCAGAAGTTCGAAGCTGAAATGCTCCGCGGGCATCTCTCGACATGCGTACCCACGGGCTTCAAACAGGGGCGAAACGAGGCGATGATCTCCGAGCTGAGCGATCTGTTCGCACTGGCGCGCAAGTGACGGCTGCCGCCACCGCACCCGTCGCTTCGTCGGAGAGGCGCGAGCTCGCGATCACCGGAATGACCTGCGCGTCGTGCGTGCGCTCCGTGGAGAGCGCGCTCGCGAGCGTGCCGGGCGTTGCGTCGGCCGAGGTGAATCTCGCGAACGAGCGCGCGACCGTGCGCCTCGATCCCGCGGGCGCCGAGATGCCCGCGCTGGTGAAGGCGGTCGAGCGCGCGGGATACGGCGCGTTGGTGATCCCCGAAGGTGACGCCGCGCGGGCAGCGGCCGTCGACGATGAGCGCGCGTTGCGTGTCCGCTACGTCGACTCGCTGCGCCGCCGTTTGATCCTTGCCGGGACCCTCGCCGCATTCGCGGTCGTGCTGTCCATGGCCGCTCACGTCATCCCGGAGCTCGAACACGCGGATTGGCGAGCGTACGTCCTGTTCGCGCTTGCGACGCCGGTCCAGCTCTGGGCAGCCGCGCCGTTCTACCGGGCCGCGTGGAATGCCGCGCGACACGGCACCACCAACATGAACACGCTCATCGTCGTCGGCACGACGGCTGCGTACGGGCTGTCCGTCGCGGCGACCTTCCTGCCGAACGTGTTCTTTGCGAACGGCCTGGAGCCACACTCGATGCTCTACTTCGAGACATCGAGCGCGATCATCGCACTGGTCCTCGCGGGTCGATTCATGGAGGCGCGCGCTCGTGCCCACACCGGTGACGCCATCCGGACGCTCCTCGCGCTCGGTGCGAAGACGGCTCGCGTGCGCCGTCCAGGCGGCATCGAAGAGGACATCCCGATCGATCAGCTGAAGGTCGGCGACATCGTGCTCGTCCGCCCGGGCGAGACCATCGCCGCCGACGGGCTCGTTCTGGCCGGTGCCTCAGCGGTGGACGCGTCGATGCTCACCGGCGAGTCGATCCCCGCGGAGAAGAAGCCCGGTGACGAAGTCACCGGCGGCACGCTCAACACGACCGGCGCGCTCCGCGTGCGCGCGACGCGTGTTGGCACAGACACGACGCTCGCGCAGATCGTTCGCCTGGTCGAGGATGCGCAGGGCTCGAAGGCGCCGATCCAGCGGCTGGTCGATCAGGTCGCGTCGGTATTCGTTCCGATCGTGTTCGTGATCGCCGGTGCGGCGTTCGCGGCGTGGATCGTGTTCGGGCCGGAGCCGAAGCTCACCTACGCGCTGACCGCGTTCATCGCCGTCCTGATCATCGCCTGCCCGTGCGCGCTCGGACTCGCCACACCGACCGCGATCATGGTCGGCACCGGCCGCGGCGCGGCACGCGGCATCCTCATCAAGAGCGCGCAGGCCCTCGAGGCTGCGCAGACCATCGACACGGTCGCGTTCGACAAGACCGGCACGCTCACGGTCGGCCGGCCGGAGGTGACGGACATCCTCACCTGCGCCGACTACGGCGAGGACGAATCGCTCCGGCTCATCGCGAGCGCCGAGCTCCGGTCGGAACATCCGCTCGCCGGCGCCGTTCTCGAGGCAGCGCGCTCCAAAGGGCTCGTTCCGACAGAGCCGGAGCGTTTCGAGTCGTTCCCGGGGCAGGGCATCCACGCGGTGGTCCAGGGCCACGACGTGTACGTGGGGAACAAGGCGTTCGCGATCGCGCACGGCTTCGCCGACTTGGGCGACGGCTTGCTGTCGCATCACGAGAGCGCCGGCAAGACCCCGCTCATCGCGACCATCGACGGAAAGCCACTCGCGATCCTCGCGCTCGCGGACGTGCCGCGTGCGGCCGCAGCCGATGCGATCCGCGAGCTGCGCGCGATGGGCATGCGCACGATCCTCGTCTCCGGCGACACGCGCCGCACCGCTGAAGCGGTCGCGCGAGTGCTGGGCATCGAGGAGGTCCGCGCCGAGGTCCGCCCCGACGGCAAGGCTGCGATCGTCGCGGAGCTCCAGCGACAGGGACGCAAAGTCGCGATGGTCGGCGATGGTGTGAACGATGCTCCCGCGCTGGCGCAGGCCGATCTGGGCATCGCCATCGGCAGCGGCACCGACGTCGCGATCGCATCGGCCGGGATCATCCTCGTGGGCGGCGACCCGCGGGGCGTGCCACGGGCACTGCGACTCGCGCGCAAGACCGTCGGGACGATCCGCACCAACCTGTTCTGGGCGTTCTTTTACAACGTTGCCCTGATCCCGCTCGCAGCGGGAGCGCTGTTCCCGATCCTCGGCGTGTTGCTCTCGCCCATCTTCGCGGCCGGTGCAATGGCCGTCTCCTCGGTCACCGTCGTGACGAACTCGTTACGACTCCGCGGCGCGACCATCGACAAGTGAAAGGACGAATGAGATGAAGCTGCTCGATCCGATCTGCGACATGATCGTGAACGTCGCCGAGGCGCGTGACCAGGGTCTCACGATGGAAATGAACGATCGCGAATTCGCGTTCTGCAGCCACGGCTGCCTGGTCAAGTTCGCCAAGTCGCCGCAGCAGTACATCCCGAAGGTGGAAGCGTGGGTCGCCGCGCAGACCCGGGGTGATGCCCACGCAGAGCCCCACGCGCACAGCGATGAGCTTCCGACCATCGATGCTGGTATGCGGGCCTGGTACACCTCGTGCCGATGCTGCCTGAGCGACGCGTATCCGAAGGTCGTCGAGACGCTCGATGCGGAGCGCGCGTCGCTGGCGGTCGGCCCCGCCGAGGCAGGCATTTGCGAGACCGCCGAGGCTGAACCGAAGCAGCCCTAGGCACGCGCCAGCCGCGAGGTCAAGGCGCCATTACAGCACCGTTCCGCATGAGGGACATCTCCCCGCGCGCTCTGACGCACTCGCGCCGCACGAACGGCACAGCAGCATGCCGGTCACGTCGGTGCGCGTCGTGCGGCGGCTCTCGTAGTCGAAGGCCTGGTCCCAGCGACGGCGCGCGCGGATGTCCTCGCGGCTCCCGCCCCGGCCGATGAGGATCCCGAGAGATCCGACCACGAGCAGAAGCAAGACCGACCAGAAGATGTCGTCCACTAGCGCTCACCTCCAGTGGCACGCAGCGATCGTGCGACCGCGCGCAGGAACTCCACGTCGTCGCCATCACGAACAGACGCGCTCACGTCGATGTCCAGCGCGTATGGGCGAATGCGGTCGGCGATCTGCTTCGCGACTCTCGCGCGGTCCTTCGGTGCGAGGCGACCTTCGCGCGCGACGAACTCGCGCACCAAGCGCTGCATCTCCCCGGGCAGCGCACGCGTCTCGATGCTGCGGCCCGCGCCGAGCGGCGTGACGGTGCGCAGCGAGAAGTAGTCGAGCTGCGGCCGCGGGGCCCGCACCACGTACGTGCCGGCCGCGAGGTCGCCGAGG
>JANMWW010000019.1:0-8280 GCA_031394155.1 Chloroflexota bacterium
GTTCGTGCCGGCGGCGAGGTCCCCAAGGCGCTGCGAGCGGGAGGTGAAGATGATCATGAGCAGCCCCAGCCCGTAGAACAACGGCAGGAAGTCGACGATCCGGATGACGTTGCGGACCAGCACGGCCACGAATCCCGCTGGCGCGCCGTCGTCGCGGATCACGCGCAAGCCGTAGAGCCTCTTCCCCACCGTCTGGCCCTGCCAGAGCCACTCGAGCAATACGAAGTACGACCACGCCAGGGTGAAGGTCAGGAGCACGAGCAGGCCGAAGAACGGGCCGGCCACGGGGAGCGTGTTCGTCACGACCGAAAATCCCCAGAGCGCTCCGACGAACACGAGCGCCGCGAGGACGAAGTCGACGAGCGCGGCGAACCCGCGATTCCCGCCGCCGGCGAGGTCGTATCGCAGGACGACGTGATCGGGGGTCTCGACTTCGAGTCGGCCCAGCTGGACCGCCATGGGCTCATGGTACGTTCGCGGCATGACGATCGACCGGTTCGTCGAGGATCGTCGCGGCCGCTGGGCGCGGCTCGGGCAGCTTGTCTCGAGCGCGCGCGGACGCGTGCAGCGGTTGTCGGCGGACGACGTGCTCGAGCTCGGACGTCTGTATCGCGCGACGACATCCGATCTCGCGATCGCAAGGCGCGATTTCCCGCGAGACGTCGCGACCGAGCGTCTCAACGATCTCGTCGCCGCGGCTCACGCGCTCGTGTACAGCGAAGCACCGACCAGTGGTAGGCGGCTGCGGCGTTTTGCGTTCACCGAGCTCCCAGCGACGGTGCGCGCGCAGCTGCCGTGGACCGGCGTGGCATTCGCGCTCTTCCTCGGGTTCGCGATCGCCACATTCCTCATCGGCCTCGCGTATCCCGACGTCGCGCAGAAAGCGCTGCCCGAGGAGACGCGCCAGCAGCTTGCGCAGCGTCAGCTCTGGACGGACATACCGGAGGGCTTCCGGCCGATCGCCGGCCCGCTGATCATCGTCAACAACGTCCGCGTCGCGGTCGTGCTCTTCGCCGGCGGGATGACCGCCGGATTGCTCACCGTGTACGGGCTCGCGGCGAACGGCGCGATGCTCGGCACGATCTTCTCCGTCGTGCAGGGCTACGGGCTCACCGGCGGTCTGCTCGCGTTCATCGCGAGCCACGGCCCGCTCGAGCTGTCCGCGATCTTCCTGTCCGGTGGCGCCGGCCTGCGGCTCGCGTGGGCGATCCTCCGTCCCGGCGACCACAGCCGGCACGTCGCGCTGCGTCTGGGCGCGGCTCAGGCCGCGCGCGTGCTGATGCTCGTGATCCCGGTGCTCGGCATCGCCGGGCTTATCGAGGGCTTCCTCTCACCCAGCGGCGCGCCCGACAGCGTGAAGGTAGTGGTCGGCATCATCACCGGCGCGATGCTGTGGGGATACATCGCATTCGCTGGTCGCGTCGCTCTTCCACGGGCCGCGTGACAGATCGGTCATGTTGCTGCCACAGCACGCACCTACGCTTGGCGCGATGACGGCTCTCCGCGTGCTGGTTGGCCTGGCTGTTGCGATCGTGATCACCGCATGCGCGCCGCCGTCACCGGCGGCACCGCCGTCCGCAGCGACGACCGTGGCGACAGCCGCAGGAGCCGCGAACAAGCCGCACATCGTCACGCTGCAACTTGTCCCACGAACGGCGGTCGCAGCTCGAGCATCGGCGCACATTGATGTGACCGACGCGGGATACACGATCACCGTCAGCGCGACCAACCTGCCCGCCAACTCGAGCTCCTTCGTGAACATGCATGCCGGAACGTGCGCGCTCGAAGACAGCGAGGCAATGGTGCTCGTGGGCTCGATCGCCGCGGATGCGAGTGGCGTGGGCACGGTCAGCCAGTACTACATCGGAGCGTATGTCGTGCCCGCTGCGGGACGCATCCTGACGCTTCACGGCCCGTCACGAGGCGAGCTCGAGCGCGTGCACATCGCATGCGTCGACATGACGGGTTAGCACTTCACTCCTATTTGTCGAGGGGCGCGCCGGCGTGAGACCAGAAGCAGGTTCACAGCAGCCGCTTCTTCAGCTCCAGGTAACGCTGGATCGTCGCAACGGTGAGGTGCTCGGCGGCCACGTCGATGGTGTGGACGCCTCGGCGCCGCAGGATCGCGAGCGCGCGGGCACGCGCGTCGCGCACGTCCTCCGCGACGACGCGCTCGAAGAGCTGCGTCGTGGTCGTGGGAACGCGTGACGCGACCTCCGCGAGCTGCGGGTCCGCAAGGAGGCAGCACAGCACGAGGTTGTGGCCCGCGAGACGTGTCACCGCCGCGACGAGCGCGCGCGATGCGTCCTCGTCCACCAGGTCGGTGAAGAGCACGACCAGCGAGCGGCGCCCCGACCGGCCGCGCAGGAATTCGAACGCCGCACGGTAGTTCGGCTCGGTGGTCGTGACCTCGATCCGCTTCAGCTCTTCGGTCATGCGCAGGAACTGGCGGCGGCCGCGCCGTGGTGGCGCGTATGCGCGCACGGTGTCCGCGAAACCGAGGAGGCCGACCTCGTCCCCGCGCACCGTCGCGACGTAGCTGAGCATCAGCGCGGTATTGACGGCATGGTCGAGCTTCGTGAGCCCGCCCAGCGTGCTCGACATCATGCGGCCGGCATCGAGCAGGATCTGGATCCGCTGCTGCCGCTCGGTCTCGTACTCGACGGTGATCGGGCGACCGCGGCGGGCCGTCGCCGACCACGAGATCGAGCGCGGGTCGTCGTCCGGCGTGTACTCGCGCAGGCGCTCGAAGACCGTGCCCGCACCGGGAATGCGCGCGCGGCGCTGGCCCGCGTCGTACGCCAGGCCGCGCCGCAGGGTGACCTCGTAACGGCGGATCTCGTGGAGGTCCGGGTACACGTTCGCCGGCGCGGCCGTGGCGACGCGGCCCTGCTTCTCCACGAGATCCAGCGGCCCGCGGACACGAAGCGCCACATCGCCGAACTGAAAGCTGCCGCGATGCCGCGGTCGCGTGACGTATTCGAGATCGGTCTGCTGCGCGGGCGCGAGCATCGTCGCGAGCCGGCGGTGGTCGACATCGAACGACGCGGGCACGCCGTCGACCAGCACCGCGCGCAGCGGGCGCGCGAACGGATTGCTCACGCGAAGCGCGATCTTGTTCCCGACACCGATCGACAGCTGCGGGTCAGCGACGCGCGAGACCGGGACGCGGTCGGGCCGGGGCGTCGCGACAGCATCGACGGCCGCGAGGGTCAACGCGACGGCGATCAGAACGACCGCGAGCCAGACGAATGCGACCGACACGGCACCGAGCGCGAGCGGCAGCGCCGCCGCCAGCAAGATGGCGTACAGGCGCGGACGCGGGAGCGGGATGCGACTCAGCGTGGGACGTCGAGGCGCGCGAGGAAGCGCCGGCACGCCGCGTCCGCGTCGAGCCCCTCGATCTCGGCTTCGGCGCGCAGCACGATGCGGTGCCGCAACGTGGGGATGGCGAGCGACTTCACATCGTCGGGCGTGACGAAGTCGCGGCCCTCGATCGCCGCGGCGGTCTTCGCCGCACGCAGGAGATGGACGCCCGCGCGCGGGCTTGCACCCAGGATGAGGTCGCCCGACTTGCGCGACTCCTCGACGATGCGAACGACGTAGTCGAGCACCGAATCCTCAACCGTGACCGCCTCGACCTCCGCCGCACACGCTTCGATCGTGCCGGCCGCGAACGGCTGGAGCGTGGCGACCTGCAGCGAAGGCTGGCCCTTGTCGTGCGCGCGCAGGATCTGCCGCTCCTCCGCACCCTCGGGATAGCGGACGATCGCTTTGAAAAGGAAGCGATCGAGCTCGGCCTCGGGAAGCGGATAGGTGCCTTCGTACTCGACCGGGTTTTGCGTCGCGAGGACCAGGAACGGCCGCGGCAATGGCCGCGCGTCGCCCTCGAGCGTGACCTGCTTCTCTTCCATCGCCTCGAGCAGCGCGGCCTGTGCCTTCGCCGGCGCGCGGTTCACCTCGTCGGCGAGAACGACGTTCGCGAAGATCGGCCCCTCCTTGATGCGGAAGTTGCTCGTGCTGATCTCGTAGACGGACGTGCCGACGATGTCGCTCGGCATGAGGTCGGGTGTGAACTGGATGCGCTTGAATGTGCCGCCGATGAGGCGCGCGATGGTACGCGCGAGCAGCGTCTTCGCGGTGCCGGGCACGCCCTCGATGAGCACGTGCCCACCGAGAACGAGCGCGATGAAGGTGAGGCGCACGGTCTCGTCCTGCCCGACGATGACGCGGTGGACCTCACGCGTGAACTCGGCGGCGACCTCGGTGGTGCGGCTCACGACCGCTGGCCGATCAGCTCCTCGATCTTTGCGACGGTACGGAGGAGTTGCTCATCTCGCAAGGGGCGTCCGAGCGCGTCGTCGATCGCGCGCGCCTCGGCCGCCCTGGAGCGGTCCTGCGCACCGATCGTGGCCAGAACTCGGTCGAACGGAGTCGCGGGATCGAGACCCAGGCCGCGTGCCAGGCCGTGCTGGAGATCGGCGCGCAGGCGCCTCCGCACGATCTCGCCGTGGCCCGACCGGCGCACGAGGCCTGCGAATCCGCGGATGTACTCGAGGCTCGAGCGCGCCGGTCGGACCTCGAGCGGGAGCGGCGGGCCGAGCCGGCGACTTGAGAGCAGTAGATACAGGAACGTGAGGGCCGCGACGAAAACGAGTGCGCGCCCGGGCCAGGTCTGCTCGACCAGCACGAGCACGTCGGCCGACGGATGCGCGCCGTGGTGGTACTCGTCGAACGCGACGGTGCCGCGGCTCAGCGCCGTGCGCGCGAGCGTGAGGATCGCGCGGCCGTTCTCCGCCTGAGCGATGCCTGATCCGAGGAACGGCCACAGGCTGCCGACGACAATGAAGAGCCCAGTGCCTTGATTGACCGACACGATCACCGGCGCTTGTCCGTCGGTCGCGAGGACGTCGGCGTCGCCCGACGCGCCGAGCGCGACGCCGCGGTCGATCTGCATCTGGCTCGCTGGAGGATCGACGAACGCGCCGCCGGTCAGCGTGAGCGCGCCAGGACGCGCGATGCCGGTCACGCGCACGTTGAACGCGCTGAGCAGCGAGCGCTCGAGAAGACCGACATCGGTCGCCACGATCGCAGTACCGCCGCCGCGCACGAACGCCTGGATGCGCGCGGTGTCCGCGTCGGTCACGAGCTCGCTCGCGCCGAGAAGAAACAGCACCTTTGCTCCGCCGACGTCGAACGCATCACCTTGGATGGTTTTGGTCGTCGCGCCCATCGCCTCGAGGTACCGGCGCAGCGCCGTCGCGCCGCCGGGTCCATCGTCGTTGATCGAGCCGGTGCGCGTGGTCGTCGTCAATGGACCGGTGGTCGTCGCGATGAGGACGATGACGGTGATGATCGCGAGCGCGGCGGAAGCGAGATAAAGCGGATCGATACGCCGCCTCATGGCGCCACTCGCAGCGCGACGTCGGACCTCATGGCGCCACTCGCAGCGCAAGGTCGCGCGCATGGCGCGCCTCATCGCCGGATGGCTCGCGCACGCCGAACCACGATCGCTCGTACAGCCCGATGAGATCGCGCAGCGAATCGGCGTGCGGGATCGCCGACGCGCGCAGTAACAGCTCGCGGTCCGTCAGCGCGGGGTCGTAGCGGATCGTCTCGCGCACGTCGAGCGCGGTGATCACGTACAGGTAGAGCGCATGCAGCGCCTCACGGGAGCGGCCGGCCGCGAGCGCGGCATCCGCCGCATGCAGGTGGACCGTCGGATCGGATCGCGGTGCACCCTCCGCTCCACGAACGAGCACCTCGCGCCTGACGCGCTCCGGCAGCGCGCGACCCAGGGTGGCGATGACGAACAGGATCACCGCGATGCCCAGCAGGCCCACCGCCGGCAGCAGCGATGCGAGGTCGATGCCCGGCCCGCGGAGCTCCGAGAGGAAACGCAGCAGCGCGCGGCCGATCGCGTCGAAGAGGTCCGTCGGCGCCGACGCCGCGGTCGACTGCTGCACGATCTCACGCAGGCGCGCGTCCGCCGCCGCTGGATCGATCGCCGGTGCGTTCGACGAGATCAGCACGAGCCGCGCATTGATGCGCGACATTGCGGCCTCGATCGAGGCCTGGCGCAAGCCGATCGCCTCCGCGATCGCGGAGTCATCGACCCTCACCATGAGACCAGACGGGAGCGTCACCGCGCTTGTCGCGCGCAGCAGCGTTCGCGCGTTGTCGAGGAACGTGGACTGGCCAGCGCTCGGTACGCGCCCGCGGAAGAGCTCCGACGCCGCCTGCCCAAGCCGTTCGCGGTATTGCGCGAGCGACACCGTGTCGGCAGACGCGGGCGCAGGCACAAGGACCGACAGAGCCGCCGCGAAGACGAGGGCGCGGGCGAAGGTCCGCGCGGCGCGGGCTAGGTTTCGCGCGGGAGTGCCTCTGCCGCGAGCTGCAGGTCGAAGGCCTCGTGTCGCACGCGTAGGTCGTAATAGAGGATCGCGAAGGTCCCCCACTCGACCGGCGCCCACAGGATCGTCGTCGCCGCGTTCACGAGCTGTTGCGCGACGGTCCGCAACGTCGCGTCGCCGATGATCGTGGTGACGAAGATCGCGGACACGACCGCGCTGATGACGCCGTTGAGGACTACGAGAAGCAGCTGCAGTCCCAGGATGCGCCAGCGGTTCCCCGCGGCGAGCGACCACGCGCGGCGGATCGCGGTGATCGGCCCCACGCCCTCGACGGTCGCGGCGACCGGTGCGGTCAGCGTCGAGGCCAGGATGTAGAAGGACCCGACGAGGCCGACGAGCACCGCGACGGCCACGACGATCGCCTGCTGCGAGACCGCCATGAGCACAACGAGCGCAGCCCACAGCACGACGAACAGCAGGAAGATCAGGAGGCCCGCGCCGATGACACGCGGTGTGGCGCGAAGCCCCGCGCGGAACGCCTCGCCAAGCGTGACCTGCTTGCCGAGGTAACGCGCGGACATCGCGTAGACGAGCGCGGTGGTCTGGGTCGAGAGGATCACGACGGCTGCGACCACGATGAAGAGCACGAAGCCGATGAAGCTGATCACCGAGGCTGCGAACTGCGCCGGATCGGGCACGTCGCCGGCCGCGAGTAGGTTCGCGAATGCCGCGAGCCCCACGAAGGTCCCGGCGAGCGCGAGAGTCGCTCCGGCGATCACGAGGATGAAGATCAGATACGGCACCGCCGCGAGAGCGATGTAGAGGAGCGGCCGCGAGCGGTACAGCGCGAAGACGCGGTCCACGATGTCTCCGACGCCGAGCGGACGCAGCTGCGGGGCTTCGTCGGGCGGACGCACCGGCGGGGCTTCCACGCGTGAATCGTAGGCCGTGTCGACTGCCTGTCCGCTACGAGGCGGTGTCGACGGCCTTGCCGATAACGGTCACGTCGGCGCCCTCGCCCAGGCCCAGGCGGCGATACAGCCGGGTCAGCGGCCGCGGCGCCCACCAGTTCCATCTGCCCAGGAGCCGCATCGTGGCGGGCACGACGAGCGCGCGCACGAGCGTGGCATCGATCGCGACCGCGAGCGCCATGCCCAGGCCGATCGCCTTGATGAGCAGGATCTCCGCGAGCCCGAATGCCGCGAAGACGCCGACCATGATCGCCGCGGCACCGGTGATGAGCCGGCCGCTCTTCTCGAGACCTTCCGCGACGGCATGCGTGTTGTCGCCGGTCTTGCGGTACTCCTCCTGGATGCGCGAGAGCAGCAGCACTTCGTAGTCCATCGACAGACCGAAGACGATGCAGAACATGATCACCGGCGTCGACGGATCGATCGGCGATGGCTGGAAGCCAAGCAGGTTCGCAAGGTGGCCATCCTGGAAGACCCACACCAGCGCGCCGAACGACGCGCTGATCGAGAGAAGGTTCATGACGACGGCCTTGAGCGGCAGTACGACCGAGCCGAGAAGGAGGAACAAGACGACGATCGTCGCGAGCATCACGTACCCCACTGCGCCCGGTGTCGTGCCCACGATGAAGTTCACGGTGTCGAGGTCGATGGCGGTGAATCCGGTCACGAGCTTCTCGCCACCTGGAGGCGGCGCTTGCGCGCGGATCTGACGCACGAGCTCACGCGCCTCGTCGCTGTACAGCGGCGCCGACGACTCGACGTCCAACAGGAGGATGTGCTGACCGACCGTCTGGTGCAGCAGCGCGTAGAGCTGCAGGAGCTGCGGCGGGACCTGCGCACGCGGCAGTGCATTGAGCGACATCAGGTCCACCGCCCCCGCCCCAAGACGCGGGTCGAGCGAGACCGCGCTGTTCACCTTGACGACGTGGTCGAGCTTCGCGATGCGTGTCGCGAGA
>JANMWW010000244.1:0-2377 GCA_031394155.1 Chloroflexota bacterium
TTCCGGGCGGCGGTGACATTCGACGCGAAGGAAAAGACGGTCGATTACGGCAAGACGATCGATCCGGTTGCGGCGCGCCAGTTCTTCCTCTCACTCGCGAAGAAGTAGCGGCCGCTCCACTCATTTCTGCCCCAGACACCAGACGGCCCGCCTCTTGGGGCGGGCCGCTGGACGCAGGGGGATGGATGGAGATGGGAGGTCTAGTTAGTCGTCGTCGCCCTCACGGTCGGCGCGGGTGCTTCCCTTGTCGCTCTGGTTCTTGCCCTTCGTGTCAGGGCTCAGAAGACGCGGGCTCTTGGTCGGCTTCGGCGTCGCCGCCGTCGTGTTCGCCGTACCGAGCTGTGTCTTCGCGGTGTCGAAGACCACCTTCATGGCCGCGACCGCGTCGTCAGCGATCTTCTTGACGTCGCCGCTCGTCGTGGTGAACGTCGTGGCGATCGTCGTGTTCAGGGTGGTGTTGGTCGCCGTCGTGACGGTCGTGTTTTTCCTGCCGAACAGGTTGTTGAAGAGCGCGACGACAAAGTTCGTCTCAGAGGACTTCTTTGAGGACTTGTTGTCCTCGTTGTCGCCCTGCTGGTCCTCGTTGTCGTTCGTGTCAGTCGTGTCCTGCTCGTCCTTTGTCTCGTCAGTGCAGGCACCAGTCGCGCCGGTCGCACCAGTCGCGCCCGTGGCGCCGGTCGTGCCCGTCGTGCCCGCCGCGTGGATCGCCTTGACCGCGCTCTGACGGATGTCCTTGAGCTGCTTGTCGGCGTTCTTGATGATCGTCTTCGCCGAGTCATTGCTCTTGTCGCTGCGCATGTGCATAAGGTCGGTGTGGAACTGTGAGAACGCGGCGTCGACCGTCTTCACGGCGGCGGCAGCGTCCGGGTTCTGCGACTTGTTGTCATCGTTCTCGTCGCAGCTCGTCGAGGCTGATGCGTCCGCCTTCGGAGTGGCGGCAACGAGTGCCGCGTTCTGAGTCGGGCTCGCGGTCGGCGAAGCGGTCGGGCTCGTCTGGACCCGCGTGGTCGCCGACGGACTCGCGCTCGCCTGGGTGAGCGTGATCGTGGTGACGTTATTCGACGACGACACCGTCGCCGTCACGAGCGCGCCGGTCGTGCCGATCAGGATCAGGCCGGCGAGAGCGCCCGCTTTCGCGTGGAAGAAGAACTCAAGAATTCGTTCGAACATGTGAGACAGACACCTCCTACTGATTGCTCGAACGAGCAAGCCCTGGGTGCTGTTAGGGGTGTCAGGGCGGTACGCTCCCGCCCGTGGCGAAGATCTCGCGTTTCTGGCCATATCTGGCCGCCGTGCCGTTCGTACTAGGACTCTTGGCGTATTCGGTCGTGTCCTATCGAGTGGCGGATGGGATCACCAAGCTGGCGCGCGTACCGCTCGTGCCCTCGGCCGACGCTGTTTCGAAATCCCATGAGGACGTGTCATTCCGCGCGACCGACGGGCTGTTGTTAAAGGGGTGGTGGTTCCCGACCACGCAGGTTCCGGTCAACGGCGTGCGGGGCGGGCCGATCGCGACGCCGGCGGACAAAGCTGTCGTGTTCGTCCACGGGCGCGGCCAGAACCGCATCGCGTCGTCGTTCGGTCCCGACAAGATCGCGCCGATCTTCCTCGCGCGCGGATGGAACGTCCTGCTCTTCGATCTGCGCGGCCACGGCGAGAGGGAGGGCGAGCGCTACTCGCTCGGGCAGTACGAGCCGCGCGACATCATCGCGGCTATCAACTTCGCCGCTGAGAAGTCCGGCATCCCCAAGCAGCGCGTCGCGGTCATCGGCGAATCGCTCGGCGGCGGTAGCGCGATCATGACCGTCGCCCTCGATCCGACCATCGGCCCGATCGTCACCGACTCCGCGTACGCGGACACGTACACCGTCGTGAGCGAGGTCGGCCAGAACTACACCGGGCTCCCGTCATGGTTCACGCCGGGCATCGTGCTCGCGGGAAAGCTCTTCTTCTACGCGCACCACGGCACCGATCTCAAAGCGGCGGCCGCGAACCCCAACACCGAGCTGTGGATGGTCGGCGGCTGCGGTCACGTGCAGGCCTTCACCGAACATCCGGCCGAGTGGCAGCAGCACGTCCTGACCTTCCTCGACCGCGAGATCGGGCGAGCACAGAGCGCCACGAGCCGATAGCGCGCTCCGGGGGCGTCAGCCGCTGTTGTCGACCGCGGCGACGACCACGCGGGAGTCCTGCCAGGTGTGCTCCGCGACCCAGGCGAGGATCGCGCCCAACCGCCTCGTCAACCCACGTGGCAGCCGGCGCAGCGCTCCAGCGCGAGCGCCGAGCGAGTCGCGATCGAATTCCAGCAGACCCACCTGCGCAACGACGCGCAACGCATGACTCGCAAGGAAGACGTCGAGCGACCGGCGCGAGAAGT
>JANMWW010000260.1:0-5440 GCA_031394155.1 Chloroflexota bacterium
CTTCGGATCGTCGTCGACCACGAGGATCGGCGCGTGGTTCTCGATGCGTGCCATGGCCTGCATGTTCTCACGCTGTCACCGTTGCATGACATTCCCGTGACAGTCGGGTTCCTGCATCGTCGTCTTGTCATCACCCTGTCATGGTTGTCCTTGAGTGTTTGAACCAACTCCGACCTGGAGGTTGGTATGAAAGCGCTCACTCGATTCTTCGTGGGCCATCCAATGCTGCTCGGCGCCGCCGCGGTGACGCTGCTTGTCATCGCGGCGACGGGCTGGTACCTGGGCTCGCCGCTTCTTATCCGCACGTTCACCGACGAACCGCTTCCGTCCGCACCTGCCGCCTCAGAACGCGTTCTTGCTCGCGGAGAGCTGCGGTCTGTCGACGCAGGGCACAACGGCAAAGGCTCGGTGCGGCTGATCGAGCTCGGCGGTCGGCGCCTCGTTCGGCTCGAGGACGTCGCGATCACGAACGCCCCGGACATCCACGTCTACCTGTCGCGCGAGAGCGGCGGCAAGTGGTCCGAGTCGACGAGCTTGTACCTCGGCGCGCTCAAAGCGACCAACGGCTCGTTCAACTACGAGATCCCGGTGGGCATGACGGTCGCTGACTACAGGAGCGTCGTCTTCTGGTGCCGCAACTTCGGCGTGCTCATTACCTGGGCGGACTTCGGGTAGGGGTTCGGCTCGCCGCCGGGAGCGGCCTCATGGACGGTCGTGTCATCAAGAAGTAACACGCCGTCGCCATGCTGCGAAAGCAACGCGAAGGAGGCACCTATCATGAAACGGATCTTCGTTGCTCTTGCCCTGGCTCTCTCGCTGTCACTGACTCTCGCGACCCCCTCAGTCGCAGCGTCGCCCGTCCACTTCGGCGAGATCTGGCTTGACGGCTCGCAAGTGCGAACGCTTCTGCCACCTGCCGCGCTGGCCCAGGAAGGCACCGCGCCCTTCTACATGGTCCCCGGCACCGGCGGTGTCGCTGGGTCCGGACCAGGCGACAGCGACTACCGCGGCGGGGCTTGGAAGGTGTACGTCGTCACTTGGAACACGACGATGCGGCCACTCACATCACAGGCGGCGATCCTCGCGGCGCGAGCCGCCGGCGATGTCACAGTGACGCGGAACGCGACGCTCGACTTCCGCTGTCCGATCCAGCCGTAACCAGGAGTTCATCTGCGTCGCGAGCGGCGGCCCGTGACTGGGTCGCCGCGCGCGGCCCGAGTCCGCGCGGGTGCGCAGGTCTCCTTCGGTTCCGGGAGCGAAGCGCTGCCGCTGGGTCATCGGCGGTCCGCAGTCTCAGTCGCCGAACTCCGTACCGGAAACCGCAACCGCCACAACTATTGAGCGCCTACACCGAACACTTTGCGACCGCTCAATCGGGTCCTTGAGCTCATTCGCAGATTCACCGCCGCTCGAGCGGGAAAGCAACAGTTCCGAGGATCGCCGCGTTCACGTTCAGAACATGCGAGAATCATTCGGAAACTCGCGCCGACGTATCGCTTCGTTCACGTCGGCGTCGTCGGCCGGTTGGCCAAGTAAACTTGGCCCTCGGCCTCCTAGCCGACGTAGCTCAGTTGGTAGAGCAGCGGTTTCGTAAACCGCCGGTCGGCAGTTCGAGTCTGCCCGTCGGCTCAGGGTCACATCGCCGTCCGTCAGTTGCGCTCGGCCGGTTCCTCTTCCCGTTCGACATCGCTCGCTGATCGCGCACCGGATCTGCCTCTCAACGAGATCGGTGTGCTCTTCGCCGAGGACGCCACGACTCGGCCGATGAACGTGCCGAGGACATCCGCCATCTCGATGTCGTCCAGCTGATATGGTGCCTCGCGAGCGAGCACCAGGACCCCGGCCGGGCGAGGATCGCCACGCAGAGGAGCGACCAGGAACTGTCTCGTATTCGAGGGCGTCCAGTCGGTCGGCTCGCTCATGCGGACCAATCGACGATCACGGATCGCGCCCGTGATCGCGCTGTGATCGGACTCCCAGATGATCGGCGACGACAGCGGATCGAGCGGGTAGGCGGCGTGGCGTCGGAGCGAACCATCTGGGCGGCGGATCCAAATGTGGACGGCGTCGTGCTCGAGCGTGCTCGCGAGCACCATCGCGATGCTTTGGAGCGTCTCGTCGAGGTCTTCGCAGAACAGCGCCTGACGCGCGACTTCGTAGAGGGCGAGGGCCTGCCGGCGTTCGGTCGCTTCACGTTCGTCACTGAGGTAACGAGCGAGCTCGAGCGACACGATCTCGGCGACGGCCACCGCCGCATACGCGTCCACAGCGGAAAACGCACGACCGACGCGGAACGCGAGCAAAGCGCCGGCCGACGCGCCAGCCGGCGCGAGCGACGTCACCACGACGTTGCTCGCGATGCGCCCATCGGCCAATTGCACCGACGCGCGCAGCTGCACGGTTCCTGCGGAACGCCCTACTTCGTCGATCGCGCTTTGGATCCCGAGCTCCGCGTTCGGGTCTGTGTCGAGGTTGTATGCGCCGCCCGGATCCGCGCCCACGAACGTGAGGGCGTCGTATTGGGCAAGTGTCGCGAGAGCGGCGAGTCGCACGTCCCATGTGTCGCCGTGGGTCGTGATGGCACGCGCAGTTGAGGCCGGTGCCCCGAGCAGTCGGCTGATCGATTCGGGAATAGCGGACTCCTGCCGGACGATCCGCTCTCCAGCGTCGCGGAACGACTTCGCCGTCCTCGGTTCTTTCAACATCACTCCTCAGCGAAATACAGTCACGCGACGCACGGGGAAGTGCTCAGCATAGGAATTTCGTGACCCGGCTGTGCTCCCGTGCGACAGTTGCGGGGCAAACGCCAGCAGGCAGGGGGGTGAGTCCCATGGACATCGCGCTCGCGGACCAGCACATCTTCTTGCTCCAGGACCGGCTCACGCCGGACGACGTCCGCCAGCGTGCGATGGATCGACGGACCGGCGCATTCGGCGGCGGGCTCGGAAACCTGCTCCAGCGCCCGAAGGCGGAAGACATCGAGCTCGTCAACAGTCAGCGTCAGCTGGAGCCGTTCTGGCACGTCGGCGGTCGGGCACTCTACGTGTACGAGCGCGCGCACGAATACACGGTGCCGTCCAGTGGCGCGGAGGTCCGCGAGGTCACGATCCACGGCGTGACCTATCCCGTCAAAGCCGAGGCCGGCCGGGCCGCGTTCAGCGTCTCCACGACGGAGCATTGCCGTGACGAGTTCCACGAGGATCTGTACGTCGACGGCCTCAGCGGGACGCCCGTGGCGGATGCGACGTCGCTGATCGGCGGTGCGCGACAGGAAGTCACCGACCTGAGCACGGCGGCGGCAAACAACACCGTCGTCGTTCCGCCGACACAGCATGCCTCGTCACTCGTGCGACAGCTGCTCGCGTCGATGCTCAAACCGGTGCAGGCCGACTCGATCACCGAGGAGTCCATGACGCTGGAGCACATCGACCTCTACTACCGTCCGTGGTGGGCCTTCGAATTCCACTGGCGGTCCAAGGACAAGCGCGGCGTCGTAGAGATCGACGCGGTCACGGGTCAGATGCGCCAGGGTCAAGCGCTCGTCGGGAAGGTCCAGCGACTCGTCACGCGCGACGCCTTGTTCGATATCGGAGCCGACACCGTCGGCCTGCTCGTGCCTGGCGGCGGGATCGCCGTAAAGGTCGCGAGGCTTGCGATGGATCGAAACAAGAAGCCCTGAGCACAGTGACGTGCGGCGCTCAAGGTGATTCGCGCACTATCACCGGCGCTGCGGGTGATGTCGGTCTGGTGACCGAAGCCGTCAGCAGATGACGGCGGACCATGATCCGCGCAACCCGTGGCTCCGCATGCCGCGTGCGTCGGGCGACGAATACGACGCGTCGTATGAGCGGCGCGCGGCAGCGGGGGAGAACGTCCACGGTGAAGCCGACTTCGTGATGCGCTTCGCTCCCGCAACGGTGCTCGACGCCGGGTGCGGAACCGGACGGATCGCGCGGGAGCTCGCGCGTCGCGGCGTGGACGTCGTGGGGGTCGATCTCGATGACACGATGCTGTCGACGGCGCGTCGCAAGGCGCCTGATCTCGCGTGGCACTGCGCCGATCTCGCGTCGATCGATCTCGGGCGCACGTTCGACGTAATTCTTCTCGCCGGGAACGTGATGATCTTCCTCACGCCGGGCAGCGAGGACGCGGTCCTCTCGAATTTGGCGCGGCATCTCGCGCCGGGTGGCAGCTTGATCGCGGGGTTCTCGGTCCGTTCTGGGCAGCTCACAGTCGCGGATCACGACCGCCTCGCGACCGCGGCGGGCCTGTCACTCGCCGAGCGATGGTCGACCTGGGAGCAGCAGCCGTGGGTCCCCGCGGGCGACTATCAGCTCTCCGTACACCGAAAACCGTCCGCGCCAGTCGCTTCCTAGCGCTCGCAGATCACCGGCGGGTGCCGTGCGTTAATGGGGTGACATGCCCTTCCTCAAGGGGGCCACGCACCGGCACGGATACCAGATTGCCTCCCGTCGTCTGGGCGGCGCCGCTCACCGCAGCGGTGCGGCGCAGCGCCTGGGGCCGCTGGCTGGCGGCCTCAGCAGCGTTGTGCTGGGCATCGGCGCGGTCATCGGGTTCGTCCTTCTCGCGACGATCGCCTCGATCGCGGCGGACCTCCCGGCCGCGCATGACCTCGCGACGTTCCCCGTGCCGCTGACGACGCGGATCTACGACCGCTCGGGCGAGCACCTTCTCTACACGCTCGAGGACGAGCGTCGAGACCTGGTCCCGCTCACCTCGGTGCCCGAAAGGATCCAGCAGGCGACCGTGGCGATCGAGGATCGGTCCTTTTGGACGAACCCGGGGATCGACGTCGGTGGCATCGTCCGCGCGTTCACCGCGAACGCGAAGAGTGGCTCGATCAGCCAGGGTGGCTCGACGATCACGCAACAGCTCATCAAGACGCGCCTCCTCGGAGACGAGCCCACGTTCACGCGGAAGATCAAGGAGGCGATGCTCGCGCTCGAGGCGACACGCACATTCAGCAAGGAACAGATCCTCGAGATGTACCTGAACCAGATCTATTACGGGAACCAGGCGTACGGCATCCACGCGGCCGCGACGACGTACTTCGGACAATCCGATCTCAGCAAGCTCACGCTCGCGCAGATGGCGCTGCTCGCCGGGCTTCCGCAGCTGCCGACCGCGTATGACCCAACGCAGAACCCCGACGGCGCGCGCGCACGGCGCACGCAGGTGCTCGATGCGATGGTCGCGAGCGACTACATCACGCCGGAGCAGGCCGACGCCGCGGATGCCGAGCCCATCGTCGTGAAGTCCGCGTCGACGGCCCTGTACGCGCCGCACTTCATGTTCCGCGTGCGCGAGCAGCTCATCAACGAGCTGGGTGAGAAGGCCGCGTACCGCGGCGGCTACATCGTGAACACGACGCTCGACTGGAACATGCAGCAGCTCGCCGAGAAAGAAGTGAAGGATCACG
>JANMWW010000299.1:0-1755 GCA_031394155.1 Chloroflexota bacterium
GTCCGCACTCTCGGGGTCGAGATCGCGGTCGTGGTCGGCGGTGGCAACTGGCTTCGCGGTGCCCAGGCCGCCGAGCATGGCCTCGAGGAGGCGACCGGCCACTACATGGGAATGCTCGCGATGGTCATGAATGCCCTCGCCCTGCAATCGCAGCTCGAGGCGATCGGCGTCCCGACCCGGGTGCAGTCCGCGCTGAACATCGCGGAGGTCGCCGAGCCGTACATCCGGCGGCGCGCGATCCGTCACCTCGAGAAGGGGCGCGTCGTGATCTTCGCCGCGGGGACCGGCAATCCGTTCTTCACCAGCGACACCGCCGCGGCGCTGCGATCGGCCGAGATCGACGCCGAGGTGATCCTCATGGGTAAGAACAAGGTCGACGGCGTGTATTCCGCGGATCCGCGTCTGGATAAGACAGCGACGAAATACGACGATCTCGATTACCGCGATCTACTCGAAAAACGGCTGCACGTCATGGATGCGACGGCCGCAGCCCTGGCGGAGGACCGGAAGATGCCGATCATCGTCTTCGATCTGTCGGAAAAGGACGCGATGTCGCGGGCCGTGCGTGGTGAGCACGTCGGCACGCTCGTCCACGCGCACTGACCGTGGCGCTCGAAGAGGTCCTCCCCCAGACCGAGGCGAAGATGAAGAAGGCGATCGAGGCGCTGCGCAAGGATGTGCAGGCGGTCCGCACCGGCCGCGCGACGCCATCGCTCGTCGAAGACCTGGTGATCGACGCGTATTCGACTCCGACGCCGCTCATCCAGCTCGCCGGGATCAGCGCTCCCGAGCCGCGCCTGATCGTCATCCAGCCGTGGGATAAGAGCCTGCTGAAGGCGATCGAGAAGGCCATCGCATCGTCCAATCTTGGCCTCGCGCCGAACAACGACGGCAACCTCATCCGCCTGAACATCCCAGCACTCACCGAGGAGCGGCGCAAGGACCTCGTGAAGATGCTCCACAAGAAGGTCGAGGACGGTCGCGTCGAGATCCGCACGCTGCGGCGTCACGCGCACGACGAGATGCGCACCAAGGAGAAGAGCTCCGGCGTGACCGCTGACGAGGTCAAGCGTGCCGAGGCCGCTCTGCAGAAGCTCACCGATCGCTACATCCTCATGGCCGACGAGATCGGGCAGGACAAAGAGAAAGAGATCCTCGAGGTTTAGCCTGACCGTCCCACGGCACATCGCGATCGTCATGGACGGGAACCGCAGGTGGGCGCGCTCGCGCCACCTGCCCGCCATCGCGGGTCATCGCGCCGGAGTCGAAACGATCCGCAAGACGCTCCGGGCGGCACGCGAGCGCGGCGTCGAGTACCTCACGCTCTACAGCTTCTCGACGGAGAACTGGTCGCGCGAGCCCGAAGAGGTGCGCGGTCTCATGGGTCTGCTGGAAGAGACAATCCGGCGCGAGACGGCGGCGCTCGTGAAGGACAACGTGCGCCTCAAAGTGATCGGCCGTCTGCACGAGCTCTCGCCTGGCCTGCAGGAGGCGATCGCCGGAAGCGTGCGCGCCACTTCGAAGTGCAGCGGCGGCACGATGACGCTGGCCTTCAACTACGGCGGCCGCGGAGAGATCGTCGACGCGGTGAAGAAGCTCGTAGCCGACGGAGTGACGCCCGATCAGGTGAATGACGCGGCGATCGCGTCGCGCCTGTATGCGCCGGACCATCCCGATCCGGACCTGCTCATCCGCACCGGAGGTGAGCTGCGTGTGTCGAACTTCCTGCTGTGGGAGGTCGCGTACGCCGAGATG
>JANMWW010000311.1:0-3357 GCA_031394155.1 Chloroflexota bacterium
GTCCTATTTGGTCCAGGGCGTTGATCTCGTTGTCCCTGCGGCGCTTGCGATCGGGGTATACGTAGTCACCGAGGATCTCGGCCGCCCGCGCGTCGATCGTGGTGACGCCCAGTACTGGCGAGGCCGTCGCATCGACGAGGATCCGCCGAAACGCGACCGCTGGAACTAAGCACCTCGGACGGCTCGCGTACGCCTGAATACACCTTCGCGCCGATGCGCGAGGAAGATTTCCCGCTCGCGCGCCGCTGGCTGCTGCTCCCGCACGTGCGCCGGTGGTGGAACGACGATCCGGACGAACAGGACTATCCCGAGGGGACGATCGCCGAGTGGCTCCCGGCGATCCGCGGCGAGGATCCGACGGACATGTTCGTCATCGCATTCGATCGCCGTCCGATCGGTGTGATCCAGTCCTATCGCGTGCAGGACTATCCCGACTACGTGGCGGAGCTCGGCGACCTGCCGGCGCCCGCGTTCTCGATCGACGTCTTCATCGGTGAGCCCGAGCTCATCGGCAAGGGCCACGGCCCGGCGCTCCTGCGCGCGTTCCTGCCGCTCGGGTTCGAGCGATACGCGCTCGACTACTGCGTCATCGGTCCATCGAAGGCGAACGTCGCCGCGATCCGTTCGTACGAGAAGGCGGGCTTCCGCTATCTGAAGGAGTACCGCGAGGAAGACACCATCGATCCGCCGCACGTGCTCCTCGACATCCATCGCGCCGATCTCGCGGGCTCGCCTTCAGCGCGCTGATTTCGGTGCACGCATCGTGTAGCGGGGTGATGGACGTGGGAGCACGCGCACGCGATGATTCGTGCAGCGTTCACGCGTCGCGGAGGTGTGTGACATGGGCCTGCTCCAGGGAAAGAAGGCGCTCATCCTGGGTGTCGCCAACAAGCGCAGCATCGCGTGGGGGATCGCGACCGCCTTCCAGCGCGAGGGCGCCGAGCTCGCATTCAGCTATGCCATCGACCGGCTCAAGGAGAACGTCGACCAGCTCGTCGGGTCTCTGCCAGATCACGAGACGATGCCCGTCATCCGCTGCGACGTCACGAAGCAGGAGGAGATCGATGCGCTCTTCGCCGATCTCGAGAAGCGCTGGGGCACGCTTGACATCCTCGTGCACAGCATCGCGTTCGCGCCGATCGAGGAGCTCAAAGGCTCGTTCACCAACATCACCCGCAACGGGCTCCTGTCGGCGATCGACATCTCCGCCTACTCGCTCGTGGCACTGACGCGCGGCGCGGTGCCGATGTTCGACAAGGCCGGTGGCGGCTCGGTCATGAGCCTCACATTCAACGCTGCCGAGCGCGTCGTGCCGAGCTACAACGTCATGGCGATCGCGAAGGCCGCGCTCGAGGCCGAGACGCGTTACCTGGCTGCCGACCTCGGCCAGAAGAACATCCGCGTGAACACCATCTCCGCCGGACCGCTGAAGACGCTCGCAGCGAGCGCTGTGAAGGGGATCTCCGGTGCTCGCGAGCTCTGGGAGGCGAAGTCGCCGCTCCGCCGCAACGTGACGCAGGAGGAGATCGGCAACGTGGCCGTGTTCCTCGCGTCGGACTGGTCGCGCACGATCACGGGCGCGACGCTGTTCGCGGACAACGGCATGAACATCATGGGGACGATGGAGTAAGGACGAGCTCGTAGCCCGCGTAGCTCTCCACGACCGGGTAGCCGAGCGACGTGTTGAGCGCGACCATCGCCGCACTCTCGCGAGCCGTTCGCGTGTGCAACTCGGTGTATCCGTTGGCGCGCGCGTAGGCATGCAGCCGGAGCTTCAGCGAGCGCGCGATGCCACGCCGTCGGTAAGCGGGAAGCACGCCGGTGACGTCCACAGCGAGCACGTCGTCGCTGCGTGATCGGGTGGCCGTTGACTGCCCGACGAAGCGTCGGTCGGCGATCGCGATGAAGTAGGCGTCCAGAAGCGCCGAGGGACTGTCGATGTGTGCCCTGCGCCATTCGGTGAATGGAGTGGGGGTGAGCCGCCCGAGCGTGGCCTGGTCGAGCCGGCTCGCGAAATACGTCTCGTGCGCCTTCCCGAGCGCGGTCGGATCGTCCCTGGCCAGCTCCGCGAGCGTGGCGATGCGGACGCCCGCGCGCGCGAGGCGTTCGTCCTGCGCGGGCGTGGGGAGCGGCGCCGTCGCGAGGGCGCGCACCTGTGCGTACCAGCGGATGACCTCGTGGAAGCCGCGCTGTGACACGAAGCGCGCCCCGGCGGTCGCGTCGCGCGCCCAAACGTAGGCGCCCAACGCGGCACGCTCCCGCAGCTCCGCGAGCAGGTGTCGCCAGATCAGCTCGCCGATGCCACGGCGGCGCATGCGAAGGTCCACGGCGAGGCGCGCGTCATAGCGACGGGGATCGAAGCGCGTTGGCTCCTGATAGATCTCCCCGTATCCGAGCGGCGCGTCCTCCTCGTCCACCGCCATCACTCGGACGCGTTCGTAGCGCGACCAATCCCAATCAGCGTCCCGGGCGCGTGACTCCTCCGGTGTTGTCGGCTCGCCCTCGCCGGTGCTGCGGATCCGCGCGAACGCGACGTGGTCGCGCTCCGCGAACGGGCGGACGCGGACGGTCACGCGAGCCTGAAGCCTCGCAGCCACGCGAGCTCCGCGCCGATGGTCGTCGGCTCGCCATGGCCCGGCATCACGCGCGTATCGGGCGGCAAGGCGGCAACGCCGGCGAGGCTGCGTTCCATCGCGCGCGCGTCGCTTCCCGGGAGATCGGTACGCCCGACGTTCCCCTTGAAGAGAAGATCTCCGGTGAAGAGCGTCTTCTCAGAGGCGATGTAGAAGCTGGTCGAGCCCTCGGTGTGACCCGGTGTGTGCATGGCGACCAGGTCGATGTCCGCCACGAAGCGCAACGGTCCGTCGTCGATCAGGTCGTCAGCCGTCGCGTGAGGGATCTGGAACTGCGTCGGCGGCCGTGATGGGCCAAGGCGGTACTCGTCGAGGCGGTGGATCGCGAGGCGCGCTCCGGCCTCGGCCTTGACCGCCGCGTTTCCGAAGATGTGGTCGGGATGGCCATGGGTATTGAGGATCTCGACCACGCGCAGGCCGCGCTCCTTCGCAGCGTCGAGCACGACGCGCTCGCCCATCGACGGGTCGATGACGATCGCCTCGCTCCGGTCGTCGGAGATGAGGTAGACACCGTTGTCGTATGGCGGGACGCGCCATGCCGAGATGCGGAGCACAGGAGAAGTATCGTTGGGTCTCGTGCGCGAGATCCCGATAGAGAACACCGCCCCCGCCCTCGGCATCACGCAGGGCCGCCCCGCTGTCCTCGGCAAGCGCTGGATGGTGAGCTCGAGCCACTACCTCGCTACGCAGGCCGGCGCGTCCGTATTCGCGCGTGGTGGCAACG
>JANMWW010000337.1:0-5178 GCA_031394155.1 Chloroflexota bacterium
CGCGAGACGACCCGTCCGCCTGGCTCGTCGAGCGCGCGGCGCAGGAACCACGGGCCGCGCTGGATCCAGTGCGTCTCCAGCTTGCGGAACGCGAACGCCTCGGTTAGCTCGTACCCGATGAACGATCCGCCCATCACGACGGCGACCTTCGACTCCGGCATGCGCTCGACCATGGCCTTGGTCTCGTCGAAGTACTGGAAGTTGAAGAGGTACTTCGCGCCATCCGCGCCCGGGACGCGGAGCGGATTGGGGCGCCCACCCGTTGCGATCAGGAGCTTGTCGTACGTGATCTCCCCGCCCGGATCGAGCGCGACGGTCTTGTCTTCGAAGTTGACCTGCGTGACCTTTGTCTCGAGACGCAGATCGATGCGGTTCTTGGTGTGCCATTCCATGTCGCGCACATAGACGCGCTGCTCGAGGAGCACGCCTTTGAG
The DNA here is from genome assembly GCA_031394155.1 of Chloroflexota bacterium. GTDB lineage: Bacteria > Chloroflexota > Limnocylindria > P2-11E > P2-11E > CF-39. The sequence goes on from JANMWW010000337.1 coordinate 435, forward strand.
ATAGCGGGGGAGGGAGACGCGGTTGTAGAGGGTGTACTTCTCGTCGTCGATCATCACGATCTCCGCGGCCGCGTCGTCCTTGCGGATCTGCTCGGCGGCATACGTGCCGGCCGCGCCGTTGCCGATGATCACAAAGCGCGTGGGACTCGAGGACAAGACGGGACCCCCTGGTGACCGATTTGGTGCGCTTAGTTTGGCGGAAACGTCGTGGGCTGTGCCGCAGGAGGGATTCGAACCCCCACGCCCTTGCGGGCAGAGCGTTTTAAGCGCCCCGAGTCTTCCGGTTCCTCCACTGCGGCGTCACGCAATTGTCGCCGACGGGCCGCGCGCGGTCGGGGCATAGTCTCGCGATGCCCAGGCGCCGCATCTCGTACCCCTGGCTGCTCGCGATCACGCTCGGTTTCACGGAGACCGTGTCGTGGGGCGTCCTCCTCTATGCATTCAGCGTCTTCGTCGAGCCGATGGAGGCCGAGCTGGGATGGACCCGTGCGCAGCTGACCGGAGCGTTCTCGCTCGCGCTCATCGTCCTGGCGGTCGCGGGCCTGGGGGTGGGGCACTGGCTCGATCGGCGCGGTCCACGGCTGCTCATGACCGCCGGCTCGATCCTCGGCGTCGCGCTGATGCTCGCGTGGTCGCAGGTGCGGGATCTCGGGTCGTTCTACGCGATCTGGATCCTGATGGGTCTCTGCTGGTCCGCGACGCTCTACGCGCCGGCTTTCGCGACGATCACCGCGCATTTCCGCGAGCGGCGGATCGAGGCGCTCACCCTCGTGACACTGATGGCTGGTCTCGCGTCCACGATCTTCTATCCGCTGACGGCGTGGTTCGTCTCGCAGCTCGGTTGGCGCTCGGCGCTCGTCGCGCTCGCGGCGATCCTTGCAGTCACCACGATCCTCCCGCACGCGCTCGTCCTGCGGAAGGCTCAGGCACCCGACGAGCATCACGAGCCGAGCTTGTCGCTCGGCGATGCGTTGCGGCACCCGAGCTTTCGCTGGCTGGCGCTCGGGTTCTTCTGCTTCGCGCTGGGCAGCGGAGTGAACGTGCACCTCGTGCCGTACCTCAGTGGACGTGGATTCGATCTCGGGACCGCGGCAACGATCGCCGGGCTGGTGGGCGCGATGCAGGTCGTCGGCCGGCTCGCGTTCGCACCCCTCGAGCGACGCGTCCCGGCCTCAGCGTTGGTCGCGCTCGTGTACGCGCTTCAACCGGTCGCGATCCTGCTGCTCATCCTCGTCTCGGGTGCGTGGGTGCTTTTCATTTTCGTGGCGCTGTACGGCGCGGGTCGCGGGATAGACACACTGCTGCGGAACACGGTCGTCGCGCGCCTGTACGGGCCGCGACGTTTCGCGAGCATCCAGGGCGTGCTCGGTCTCTTGACCACGGTCGCGCTGGCGGCGGGCCCGGTCGGGCTCGGCGCGGTCTATGACCGCTTCGGCACATACGATCCGGGTCTGTGGGTGATCGCGGTCACCTCGGCAGTCGCGGTCGTCGCGGTGACCTGGGGAACCCGGACCGGTCAGCCGGCGTCAGAACGGTGATGCCGCTTCTTCGCCGCGCGCTGCTCACGGCGTTCGCGTTCGCCTTCGCCCTGCCGCTCGGTGGCACGGTCGCGCTGGCGTCGTGCGCGCAACTCGATCTCGCCGCGCAGATCGCGGGCGCCGACGTGGTCGTGGTCGGCACGGTCACGCAGACGCGCCAGACGTTCGTGGCGGCCGGTGGCGTCATCAAGTTGCATCCCGAACGTCTGCTCAAGGGCACGCTCACCAAAGAGGTGCAGGTCTACCTCGGCCCGACCCACGGCGGCAATGGTGTGACCAGCGTGGACTACACCGCCGTCGTGCGCGGCGAGCGCCACACGCTCTACCTACGTGACGCGGGCGACGGCTCGTACGAGACGAACAGCTGCAGTGGCAGTCATGTCGGCGTACCAACGGCTGAAGAGGAGAAGCTGCTCGGTACCGGAACGACGATCGACGTACCCATCGAGTCTTCGCTGTCGCCGGTCACTATCGCGGTGATCGCCCTGGTGGTCGCGATCGCGGCGGTCGCGGTCATCCGCGTGTTCCTCGGACGGCGATCGGTCTAACCCGGAGCCGGCCCGGCCTCATTGATCACGATCTCGCCCTCGCCGCCGCGCACCACGACGATCTCCGATGGCTCATCGCCGGGGTTGCCCTCGCGATGCACCTCGCCCGGCGCGACATAGAGCGTCTCGCCCGCGGCAGCCTCGATGATCTCGCGACCGCCAGGCCCGTACTCAAGACGCAGCGCGCCGCTCAGCACGTGGATGACCGATTCGTACGCGCCATGGTGGTGCCACCCGGAGAACGTGTGACCCGCGGTCTTCGCGATGCCGGCCCACATGCTCGGCGTACGCACCGCCTCCTCGCGCTCCATGCCCGGCGTCTGGCTCGTCTCGCGGCGTCGCTCGCTCGCTCGGATCAGATGCGTGGTGTCATTCGGCATCTTCCTCAGCCTCCCAGCGGCGGCGCTGCTCTTCGACCTGCGCGCCCTTACGCGCGACCCAGTTTGCGACGAAGCGGCGCATCTTCGGCTCATCCGGTGCGGGCACCGTGACTCGATGGCGGTTGGCGCACTCGAGCACCACGTCCTTTTCGGACATGCTGAGCGGGAACATCGGCATGTGGCAGCTCTCGCAGTCCGCGGTGCCGTCAGATCGCAGGTTCACCTGACCTCCGCAAGCGCCATCCGATGTCCTGGTGATGTGGCGCTCGTTCTCAAGTACAATTCTCGTTACCGTCGCGGACCAGTGCCGCGGCGCCTTTTCGCCCCGGGAGCACCCGCGGCAAACCCATGGAAAGGACACTGTCGATCTTGATGCGACCGTACGAGCTCATGTATCTCATCCCCCCGACCGCGGACGAAGAGCGTCTTGCCGCGGTCAGCGAACGCCTCCAGAGCGCCATCACCAGCCTCGGCGGCAAGGTGGACAAGGTCACGCCCCCGGCTCGCCGCCGGCTCGCCTACGAGGTCGCGCACCACCGTGACGGCCACTACGGCGTCCTCGAGTTCTCGCTGCCGCCGGACCAGGCACGCGAGTTCGAGCGGACCATCGGCCTCACGGAAGACATCCTGCGCCACATCGTGGTGCGAAGGGACGAATAGAAATGGCATCAGTTAGCAAGATCATCCTCGTCGGCAACGTCGGTCGCGAGCCGGAGCTCAAGATGACTCCGACCGGTCGCGCCGTCTGTGAATTCAGCATCGCCGTCAACCGCGTCAGCGGAAAGTCGGACTCGGGCGAGCGCATCGAGCAGACCGACTGGTACCGCATCAGCTGCTGGGCCGGCCTCGCCGAGCGCGCGCAGCAGATGATCTCGAAGGGCCGCCTGGTCTACGTCGAGGGCCGCTTCACGCCCCGCACCTGGACCGACAAGGAAGGCAAAGAGCGCACCAGCCTCGATGTCAGCGCGTCCGACTTCCAGATGCTCGACTCGCGCCGCGACCGCGAAGGCGGCATGGGCGGCGCGGGCGCGCCGGCGGCGGGTGCCGAGCGGGCGCCCGACGACGCCAAGGGGTTCGACCCCGACGAGATCCCATTCTAGGAGTGTGTGAATGACTTCTGAGATCCCACAGCCGCCCCAGTCCGACGCCCCCGCGGGCGAAGGCGCGCCGCGTCCGCCGATGGCGCCGCGTCCCCGTCCGTCATTCGGCGGCGGCCGTCCCTCATACGGCGGTGGCGGCGACCGCGGTGGTGACCGTGGCGACCGCGGCGACCGCGGTGGTCCGGGCGGCGCGCGGCGTCCGCGCCGTCGCGTGTGCTCGTTCTGCGTCGAGAAGGTGCAGAAGATCGATTACAAGGACGTCGGCCGCATCCGCCGCTTCATCAGCGAGCGCGGCAAGATCGATCCGCGCCGCAAGAGCGGCACCTGCGCAAAGCACCAGCGCATGCTGACCAGCGCGCTCAAGCGCGCGCGCTTCATGGCGCTCCTTCCGTACACCGCGGACCACGTTCGCCTCTTGATGTCGCCGCAGGCGCGCGCGATGGCCGGTGGGCCACCGCCGCCGAAACCAGATCGTCCGCCGTGGCGTCCGGGTGGCGACTTCCGTCCCGCGCCGCGCTACGGCGCGCCGCAGGGTGGCTATCAGCCGCGCGAGGGGGGAGCACCGCAAGGTGGCTTCCAGCCGCGCGAAGGCGGAGCACCGGCTGGTGCGCCGTCCGCTGGTCCTGCAGCGGCCGCACCGACGCCTGCGCCACGTCGACCGGAGGGCGAGACACCCGCGTCGTAGTTAGCGCCTTCAGCAGAGACGTCGCAACGCCGAAGCCGATCCGCAAGGGTCGGCTTTTCGGTTGTTTGGGCTGATCCGCAAGGATCGGCCCCGATTGGTTTATTGATCCGCAAGGAGCGCCTGACTGGTTTTGGGCTTCTTTGTCATCTCGGCCGCGGCGAGATCAGAGCGCCCACGAACGGCAGGTTTCCGACGATCACGATCAGCAGGAACAGCGCAGCGCCGATGATGACCGCATGCGATGGCACACGCCGCTCGAGGGCCACCGCTCCACCTGAGAGGATGCCGAGGCCCGCGCGCGGCGGCCGCGAGGAGCGCCGCAGGCAGCACGAACACCGAGCGGCTGAAGAGGAAGCCCGGAAGCGCGTCAGTGATGCCGTAGGTCGTGTCCGCCGGAAAGACCACGACCTCGAGGATCGAGATCATGCCGACGCCGAAATGGAGCCCGGCGACGAAAACTCCGAGAGCGCAGCGCGCGGGGCGCCAATCGCCG
>JANMWW010000053.1:0-4407 GCA_031394155.1 Chloroflexota bacterium
TCTCGCGAACCGCCTTGAGCACCTTCTCGGCCGGTGGGACCGCCTTCATCAGGAGCGAGGTGTCGTTCCCGAGTGCCTCTCCGAAGCCGCCCGGGTACACGAAATCACGCTGGAAGTCGATCATCGCGAGCGCCGTCGTCCGTGGATCGAACTCGAAGTCGTATGGTTCCGCCTTGATCGCGTACCTGGTCATCGTGGCTACTCCCTCGCTCGATCCGGCACGATGCGAGTGCCGGTCTTGCCCTTCACTGCCTCCTCGACACGCATCGGCGTCGTGATCAGCACCTCACGGCCGCCGCGCTCGAGGAACGCAATTGCCGCGCTGATCTTTGGCCCCATGCTGCCCTTCGGGAACTCGCCCTCTGCCATGTAGCGGCGCGCCTCGGAAAGGGTCAACCGGTCCAGAAAACGCTGGTCTGGCTTGCGAAAACGCACCGCCACGCGCTCGACGCCGGTCGTTAGGAAGAGCAGTGGAATGCCGGCGTCCGACGCGAAGAGGGCCGAGGCCAGATCCTTGTCGATGACGGCCTCAACGGCCTGGTAGACACCCGGCGCCGTCTCGAGGACCGGAATGCCGCCGCCGCCCACCGCGACAACGATGTACCCCTGGTCGACGAGCGAACGGATGGCGCCGGACTCGACGATCCGCAGCGGCTGGGGCGATGGCACAACACGCCGGTAGCCACGGCCCGAATCCTCGACCATGGTCCAGCCCTCTTTCTCGCGCTTGGCCGTCGCCTCGGCGGCGGTGAACGGGGGCCCGATCGGCTTGGTCGGCTCCCGGAAGGCGACGTCATGCTCATCGACCACGGTGTGCGTCAGCACGTAGACGACACGGTCCCGGATCCCCACCGCCGCGAGCTCACTCAGGAGCGCGGTCGTGAGGATGTGGCCGATGCCTCCCTGCGAATCGGCGGAGGCCATGTCGAGCCGGATCGAGGGAACGAGCGGCGTCTCGCCGACGAGCTCGCTCCGCAGAAGGATGAACCCCACCTGCGGACCGTTGCCGTGTGTGACGACGATCTTCCAGCCATCGTTCACGAGCGCCGCGACATGTCGCGCTGTCTCTCGCGCGTTTTCCATCTGCTCCGCGATCGTGCCTCGCTGCCCCTCGAGGATGAGCGCATTCCCGCCGATCGCGATGACGGCGCGGCGCTCCTCGTTCATGCCGCCGCTCCGAGCTCGCCGGCAAGCGCGCGCAGCGCCGCCTCGAAGCAGCTCAGTGGCGCCCGCGCGATGCCCGCGCCGATCTGACCGACGCCTGCGTCCTTGTGCGCGATGCCGGTGTTGATCACGGGCGTCACGCCGCTGTCAACGACCCGCCGAACGTCGATCCCTGTCGGCGCTCCCATGAAGTTGAGCGCCGGGAGGCTGAAGCCCGCATTTTTCGCGAGCGTGATGCGATACATCTCGCGCGTGTACTGGAGCGCCTGCTCGGCGGTGCCACCCACGAAGCGCACGATCGCAGGCGCGCTCGCCATCGCGAATCCGCCGAGGCCACACGTCTCGGTGATGGCGCTATCGCCCAGATCCGGATTCGCGTCGTCCGGTCTATAGCCCGGGAAGTACAGACCGTCCGGCACGGTGGCCGGTGCGCTGAACCAGCGGTCGCCGGTACCGGAGACACGAATGGCGAAGTCAACTCCGTTCCGAGCCATCGCGGTAACGACCGTCGAACCGGTGATGCCATGCGCGGCGTCGAGCGTCGCCTTGCAGGCCGCCATCGAGAGATTCAGATAGAAGTGGTCGTTGCGACGGAGGAAGTCGAGGACCGCTTCCGCGTCGGGCCGCTCGACCGTCCGCACGAGCGTCGGCGCAAGCATGCGAGTGAAAAGACCGGTCGCCGCGCCATTGCGGTTGTGGCACTCGTCGCCCATGTGCAGCGCCTGCGCCGTGATGGCGTTCAGCTCGACCGGCCCGTACGCGCGGAGTGCGGTGCCGAGCGCAGGGCCGAGGACCGACGCCATCCAACGCAGACGTTCGAGGACGGCGGGCTCGTATGCGCCGAAGCGGAGCACCTTGCCGAGACCCTCGTTGAGCGAGGCGAACGCCCGGTTCCCATTCGCGACGTTCTCGACCACGACGACGGGGAACGATGGTGCGAGCACTCCCGCCATGGGGCCGACGGCCCGGAAGTCATGGCAGGGCGCGAAGCGGATGTCGCCGCGCGCCGCCATCGCCCGCGCTTCGTCCGGCGTGTTCGCCCAGCCTTCGAAGAGCGCCGCGCCGACGACCGCTCCCTGCATCGGCCCACACATTCGAGCCCAATCGATCGGCGGCCCCGAGTGCAGGAGCATCCTTCCGTCGAACCCGGGGATCGCCTCCCGCGCGAGACGGACGTCGAGAAGCGTCGGGCGCGCGCCGACGATCCGCTCGAGCGCCGTCGCGTTCGCCGCCGCAACGCGAGCACCGATCGTGTCGTCGGGGTCGTCCTCGAGGCGCGCGATGAGGAGGCCGAGCTCACGATCGGCGTGCGCCGGTGGACGCCACGCAAGCTGCAGCGCGGTCGCGCCATGTTCACGCAGCGGTTCCGCGAAGGCGGAGAGGCCGATGTTGACGGCACTGACGCCGCCACTTATCAGCGTGGAGGTCATGGACGGGCCGCTTTCGCGATCAACGCCGCGAGGCGCGCAGCGCGGGCGTTGCTCGGCTGCACCAGGACGCCGGCGGCGACGAGCGTCGACTCCTGCGCCGCCAGGCCCTGCGTGTCGCGGTCGGTGCCGCAGATCGACGCGACGACGGCGAGGTATCGGCCGGACCGCCTCGCGATATCACGCGCCCGAGCGATCGCCGGCGCAAGCGCGCCGGCGGGATCCGGGTGCGACGCATAGCCGATGACGACATCGAGCAGGAGGACCGCGGCCTGTTCGTCGCTTCCGGTGGCGACGATGTGCTCGAAGCGAAGGCGCGGATCGATCATCGGATGCGGCCGACCGACGGTGAACTCGTCATCGCCGAGGTCGACGATGGTGCTGTGCTTCGCGGCGTCCCCAAGTACAAGCTTGAGCACGACCTTCGCCTCGTACGCGAGCGAGCCACCGCTATAGAGACCGCGGACGCACCGCTGGCCCATCGCGAGCTTCGCGGTTTCAGCGCGCGCCTCGACCGCCTCGTCATTGTCATCGTCGTCGACCCCAAGCGGCGCCTCTCCGCGGGTGAGCGCCACCGCCGCACGAGCTGCGTCCTCGAGCGTGACGGCAGGGATCGCGCCCGCGCGCCGCGCAAACGAGGGATCGCTGCCGAGGAAGTTGACGACGACTGGCTTTCCCGCCGCACGTGCCTTCGCCAGCACGCGTTCCGCGACTGCCGGCGCTGGAGGTTTGGAGAGCAGGACGATCACGCTGGTCCCAGGATCCGCCGCGAGGAGATCGAGCGCCGCGAGCATCATCGTGCCCCCGACGCGCTCGTCCAGGTCTCGGCCGCCCACGCCAATGGCTTGCGACACGCCCGCGCCGAGGCGATCGATCAGGCAGGTCACCTGCTGTAGACCAGTGCCCGACGCGCCGATCAGCCCGACAGTGCCGCGCGCGACCGCGTTCGCGAATCCGAGCGGAATGCCGTCGATGATCGCGGTGCCGCAATCGGGACCCATGAGCAGCAAGCCCTTCTTCACCGCGAGCGTCTTGAGCTCGATCTCCTCCTCGATAGAAATGTTGTCGCTGAAGAGAAAGACATGGAGCCCGCGCTTCAGGGCCTTGAGAGCCTCTGCGGTTGCATAGGTGCCGGGCGTTGAGATCAGCGCGAGATTCGCGGGTCCGGCCGAGAGCGCCTCCGCCAGGGTCGTCGGAGCGAAGGACTCGCGCGCACGGGCGGTATCGACGGCCGGCGTCGTGAGGAGCGCCGCCGCACGCTCCAGCGCCGCGTCCGCGAGTCCCGGATCCGACGCGGCTACCGCCGCGATCAGATCGTTCGCGCCAGCCGTGTCGGGCACGGCTGACAACAGTCCCGCTTCCAGCAACACCGCGCGGTTCGCGGTCGTGCCCATGACCAGCCCCGCTCGAGTGATCCCGGGGAGCCGCTCCAACTCGGCAGCGATACGCATCAGCTCGACCGAGTCGCGGTATGACGAGGCGAACACGCGAGCGCGCAACGCCGTCCCTTTCGCTGTCGCCATCATGCCGCGCGTGCCTCGGCGGTCAGCCACGCTGCGCGAGCGCCGAGCAACATGCCGAGAACGAGATCGGCGCCGGACGTCGCGCCCCACGACATCCCACGCACGATGCGCGTCGAGTCACCGGCGGCGACCGCAGCGATCAGGTCGTGCACGCGCTCGGCATACTCGCCCCGCGCCGCGTGCTCGAGGTACGTCCGCGCGACGAGCGTGGTTCGCGCACCGGCCTCCGCCGCAGCCCGCGCGATCGGACGGGCGAGCTCGGCGCGCGCGACGGTCAGCGCGGCGGTGAAGCC
>JANMWW010000374.1:0-3982 GCA_031394155.1 Chloroflexota bacterium
GCACGAGCGCCGCCGCGACGCCGGCGAACTGCCAGAAGCTGAAGCCGCGGCGCGCCGGCCGGTCGGCGATGCGCGATCGCGCGAAGGGCGTCTCATTCGGCGTCTGCGTCTCGATCGCGCGCGACAGCGCGCGACCAAGTACCTCATCGTCGTGTCGTTCGTCGTTCATCGCATCGCTCCTCTCGCCAGCCGTCCGGCGATCTGGATCTGTCGCAGGCGCTCGATCGCTTGGTGCAGCGTCGCCGCGACCGTCCCGCTCTTGATGGAAAAGTGCCGCGCGATCTCGTCGTAGGACAACCCGTAGTAGTAGCGAGCCACCACGACGATGCGCTGCCGGTCGGGCAGCTGCCGCAGGGCGGCGAGGAGGTCCGCGCGGTCAACGATGGCGTCGGCTCCCGGCGCCTCGGTGTAGCCCCGCTCGGCCCACTTCACGTCCTCGACGCGCCGTCTGCGGCGATTCCGCAGCAGCTCGCGTGTCCCGACGACCAGAAGCCACGCGCCGGGCCGGTCCAGGCGCTCCAGTCCGGTGCGGTGCGCCTTCACGAACGCCTCCTGCGCGGCATCCTCCGCCGCGTCGGGGTCGCCCCCGATCGCCAGCAGCGCCCGGAGCAGGCGTGGGTACTCGGTGTCATAGAGGTCCCGCCATGCATCGCTCATCTGCTACTTGAACGAGTCACGAGGGGCACTGTTCCTTTAGTCGGGGAACCCCCGATTGACAGCACTTGCGCGCCCCCAGACACTTCTCACGGGCTGCCCTCGGGCGGATGGGCGGCTGCACATGCGGAGGAGGTAGTCGGTTTGGCGGAGGCAAAGACCTACGAGAAGCTCAAGAAGATCATCGTTGAGCAGCTCGGGGTAGATGAGGGCGACGTGAAGCCCGAGGCGTCATTCGTGGATGACCTCAACGCCGACTCCCTCGACCTGGTCGAGCTCATCATGAGTCTCGAAGAGGAATTCGGGATGGAGATCTCGGACGAAGAGGCTGAGCGGATCAAGACTGTCAGCGACGCAGCCGAGTACATCGAGGAGCACGTCGCGTAGCGGTTTCTTCAACTGGCGACACAGGGATATGGGGAGGCAGGGTCGTTCGCGACCCTGCCTCTTCGCTTTATCTGGAGGAGATGAGCGAGCTGGAGATCGCGGGGCACCGATTCACCGACGCGGGTCTGGTCGAGACTGCGCTCACGCACAGCTCGTACCTGCACGAGCATCCGGATCTGGGCGTCCACGATTTCGAGCGGCTCGAGTTCCTCGGTGACGCGGTCGTCGACCTGGTGATCGGCGAGGAGCTCTTCCGCCGCTTTCCGGACGCGACCGAAGGCCAGCTCACATCGCTCCGCGCAAGTCTCGTGTCGTCTCCGGCGCTCGCCGAGATCGGGCGCGGCCTAGGACTCACGGAGCGCGCGCGTCTCGGACGGGGCGAGGATGACACCGGAGGTCGCGGTCGGATGGGGCTCGCGGCGAGCCTGTACGAAGCGGTCATCGGCGCCATCTACCTCGATGCCGGCTTCGATCGCGCGCGCATCGTCGTGCTCGACACCATGGGCGACCTGATCGATGCGAAGGCGACCGGGCAGACGAAGTCCGCGAAGACTCAGCTGCAAGAGTGGGCGCAGTCGCACAAGCAGACGCTGCCGCAGTACCGCGTGCTCGAGGCGACCGGACCGGAGCATCGACGCGACTTCGTCGTTGAAGTTGATGTGGCAGGGAACGTGGCGCGCGGCACCGGCGCGTCGAAGCGTGAGGCGCAGGAAGCCGCAGCCGCGCATCTCCTCGCGACGGTGAACAAGTGACCGACGAGATCAAGGTGATCGAGGGCGGGATGGGCGCGCCGAACGCCGTGCTGAAGACGCTGACGATGACGGGCTTCAAGTCGTTCGTGCACACGACACATCTCGAATTCGCGCCCGGGATCACGGCCGTCATCGGCCCGAACGGCAGCGGGAAGTGTTCGCCGTACTGGGTGCGCGTCGCCCTGGCTGATGGCAGTGTTAGAAAACTCGGTGATCTCGTTGAAGAGGCGCTAGCCAGTGGCGTCGTAGAGGCGCTCGATGACGGTTACATCGCCCGCGATCCAGCGAATCCCGTCACCGTCGTCTCGCTCGATCCGGTAGGCCTGAAGCTCGAGGAGCGGGCAGTGACCTCGTACGTGAAGCGCGCGTCGCCGAAGAAGCTGCTGCGCATCACCACACGGTCTGGGCGTGCAATTGAGGCGACTGCATACCACCCGCTCTTCACGATCGAGCATGGGCATCTGCGTTCGCTCCGCGCCGACGAGATCAAGACAGACACGTTCGTCGCTCTTCCGCGGCACATTCCTTTTAGTGCAGAGCGCGCCGCACTGCCGATCGCTCGGACCGCGGACGCGATCGAGGCGCTGACAGCTGGAAGCTCGCGGCGCAGTCATGTCTGGATCGAGGACCTCGACGAGCCGACACTCAGCGTGCGCGGCGGGAAGCCGATCCATGTGCCGGCGGCGTTAACGCCGCAACTTGCGTATTTCCTCGGCGCGTCGATCGCCGAAGGCAGAAACACGCCGAACCAACTGTGGTTCGTCAACAGCGACCGTCGCTATAGCGATCGGTATCAGACACTTGTTCGCGACTTGTTCGACCTCGAGCTCTCGCGAAGGGAGCACGACAAGCCGAATGCCGAGAACCTGATCATCAGCTCGCGCGGGCTGATGGTCCTGCTTGCCGCCTTGTTCGAAGTCGGCGAGACGGATCGATCGGCATTCAAGAAGGTGCCGAAACGGATCTTCACCGCACCCGAAGAGATGCAGTGGGCATTCTTGTCCGGTCTCTTCGAGGGCGACACGTATCTCACGCACAAGAGGCACCGTGGCCACATTCAGGCCTACGCCGAGTACGCCAGCGCGAGCGAAGAGCTGGCGCGCGGAGTCGTCTCGCTACTTCTTCGACTGGGCGTGTTCGCCTCTGTACGGTCGAAGGCCAAGTGGGCGACGAACACCGTGAAGAAGACGCGCCGAACGTACTGGAGCGTCTATGTCTACGGGAACGAGCAGCTGCGCGTACTCGCTCGTCATATGAGATTTGCGGGCGACAAACAGGCCGTTCTCGACGCACTGGCGACCTACGACGTCCGCGGTAACCCAAACTTCGACATCGTGCCCACGGCGACGGATCTCGTCAGGGAGGCCGCAAGGGTCGGTGGAGTCAGCGTCAAGCGCCACCGAAAAGGTCGAGCCAAGCTTGCGGCGTACACGGAGCGCCGGTGCCACGCCAGCCGACAAGGCATTCGCGAGGTCTCGGCGCAGATCGAGCAGCTGGGTTCCACACCCGAGGCGGCACGTCCGCTCCTCGACCGTCTGCAGCTCTTGGCGGATTCCGACGTGTACTGGGACCAGGTCGTTCAGGTTGAGGAATTCGACTCGCCCTACGAGTGGGTCTACGACCTCTGCGTCGACGAGTTCCACAACTTCATCGCCGAGGACATGGTGGTCCACAACTCGAACGTCGCCGATGCGATCCGGTGGGCGCTCGGTGAGAACAACGCGCGCATCCTGCGCGCCAAGAAGAACGAAGAGCTGATCTTCGGCGGATCCGAAACGCGTAAAAGCCTCTCGATGGCCGAGGCGATCCTTCAGCTCGACAACACCTCACGTCGTCTGCCCATCGAGTTCACGGAGGTCGAGGTCGGACGCCGCCTCTTCCGCAACGGCGACGCCGAGTACCTCGTGAATCGCTCGCGCGTCCGGCTTCGTGATCTGCAGGACATGCTCGCGGGCGCGAACCTCGCTGATAACCCGTTCGTCGTGATCGGGCAGGGTCTGGTCGACCAGATCCTCGCGCTCCGGCCGGCGGACCGGCGCACCGTGATCGAGGAGGCCGCCGGCACGCGACGCCTGCAGCTCCGGCGTGAAGAGGCGCTCAATCGCCTGAAGCACGCGGAGACCGAGATGATCCGCGTCGTCGACATCCTGCGCGAGATCGGCCCGCGCGTTGAGACGCTCCGTGAGCAG
>JANMWW010000382.1:0-6994 GCA_031394155.1 Chloroflexota bacterium
GATCTCGCAAAGACCTGGGCACTCGTCGCGGGCGCCATCCTGGTGCTCGTCGGCATTCTCGGATTCTTTTCCAACCCGATCGTTGGCAGCGCGCCGGGGGCGCTCGTCGCGACCGACACGCTTCACAACATCGTTCACCTCGGCACCGGCATTCTCGCGCTGGTGATTTACAGCCTCAGCTCGGGCGAGACGCGCAAGACGGCCCTCATCGGCTTCGGCGCGCTCTACGCCGCGGTGTTCGTGCTCGTGCTCATCAGCCCCAGCCTGTTCGGTCTCTTCGCTGTCCCGGCGAACGCGATCGACCACGTGATCCACGCAGCGCTCGCGGCCGTCACGCTCGGCATCGCGTTCATGGCACGCGGCTCGTACGAGCCGGTGCGCGCGTAGTCAAGGATCGCGGCGGTGACGGCCCTCTGGCACACGGTGCTTCACGGCGGCGCCGCCGCGATCCTCCTCGCGATCGGCATCCCATTCCTCGTGCTCTCCGCTCGCGCATCACAGTGGCGGCCGCGGCACATCTGGGCTCGTCCGCCGCGCGACGTCCGGCCCGCGGTCTTCGCGGCGATCACGATCCTGGCCATCGGCGGCCTTACGCTGGCGGTCTTCTCGGCCGCGCGCACGGCGGACGCTCCAGCTGCCGCGGCCATTTCGACGATCGCCGCAGGCCTCGGCGCGCTCGCGATGCACACGGTGCGGCGTGCATCCTTCAACAACGTTGCCACGGTCCCCCTGGCCGGGATCGTGGCGATCGGCATGCTGCTCGCGATCGCAGGCCCGAATGCTCCTACCGCGCACGCGCACGACGCAGGCCCGCACGACGCAGGCGCCCACGACGGCGGCGCCGAGGTCACGCACACGCACTGATCGTTAGTGCCACTCCCGCGTCTTGAGCTCAACGAAGAGATCGAGCCCATCGAGACGCGCGGCGAGCACCGACGTCACCCCATCCACGAGCTGCAATGGGCCGGTGACCACCACCGCGGCGGTCGTGTCGAGGACGCGCTTGAACTTCTGATACGTCGCTGGACGGATGATCACGTTCGCCATACCGGTCTCGTCCTCGAGCGAGAGGAACACGTGCCCCTTCGCCGTCTCAGGATGCTGCTTCACCACAACGGCGCCGGCCACGCGGACCAGCTCGCCGTGCCGATGTGTCTCGAGATCAATCGTCCGCAACACGCCGCCGCGCTCGAGCTCGTCGCGATAGAAGCGCATGATCTGCGGCCCCGTGGGGATGCCAGTGATGCGGTAGTCGAGCGCGACGCGCTCACGCTCCGACAGGATCGGCAGCTGCGGCGCGACCGAGCCCGGCATCGGGAGCGCCGGCCGGGCGAGCGCGGGCGAGGTCCGATGCGCATCACGTGCGCGCCACAGCAGCGCGCGACGCGTCTCCCCGAACGGGTCGAACGCCCCCACGAGCGCGAGGTTGCGCAGCGCCTCCTCCTTCAGGCCCACGCGGCGCGCGAACTCGTCGAACGAGCGGTACGGTCCGTTCGCGCGCTCGGCAACGATGGCCTTCGCCTCGGCCTCCCCGAGCGACTTCACCGACTGGAGGCCGAGCCGCACGTCATGCGTCCGGCAGATGCGATGGCGCGCGATGGTCTTCGAGAGATCAGGAAGATCCGCTGGCGGCCTTGCGGCGGACTCCTCACACGCCGCCTTCGCCTCGGATCGGTTCACGTCGACCGGCAGCATCGCCACGCCGTGCCGCTTCGCGTCGCCGGCGATGACCGCCGGTGAGTAGAACCCCATCGGCTGGTTGTTGAACAGCCCGACGTAGAACTCGGACGGGTAGTACAGCTTCAGATGCGCCGTGTGGTACGCGGTGAGCGCGAAGGCGGCCGCGTGGCTCTTGCAGAAGCCGAACTCCGCGAATGCGGCGATCTGCCGGAAGACCTCCTCAGCAACGCTTTCGGAAACACCGTTCGCCGTTGCGCCCGAGACGAACGGCTTCCGGAGCTTCTCCATGTCCGCGCTCGATCGCGCGCGGCTCATCGCGCGTCGCAGCTTGTCGGCCTCGGCCGGCGTGAAGCTCGCCACGGCCATCGCGACCTTGAGGATCTGCTCCTGGAAGAGGATCACGCCGAGCGTCTCCTTGAGGGCGGGCTCGAGCGAGGGATGCGCGTAGGTCACCGGCTCGCGGCCCTGCCGGCGATTGATGTACGGGTTGACCATGTTCCCCTGCAGCGGGCCGGGGCGGATGATCGCGACCTCGACCACGATGTCGGCAAAATTCCGCGGCCGCACCCGCGGTAGCGCCTGAGCCTGCGCGCGCGACTCCACCTGGAACAGGCCGACCGTATCGACCTCGCAGATCAGGTCGTAGACCGCCTCGTCATCGAGCGGGATCGTGCCGAGCTGCAGGTCCTGGCCGTGGCGCGCGGCGATGTCCGCGACGGCGTCCTTGATCAGTGAGAGGGTGCGCAGCCCGAGCAGGTCCATCTTCACGAGGCCCAGGTCCTCGATGTCGCGCTTGTCCAGTTGAACTACGTTGCGGTCGGGCATGGTGGCGCGCTCGATCGGCACCGTGTCGATGAGCGGCTGCGCGGTGATGAGCATGCCGCCGTTGTGGATCGAGAGATGGCGCGGGAAGTCGGCGATCGCGAGCGTCAATTCGCGAAACAGCGGGAAGCGCGTGCGCTCCTTCTCATCCATCAGCCCGGCGAGCTCTTCGACCGTGTCCGGCATCGTGCGCGGCGGCTCCCACCCGTGCTCGGCCTCGCGGTTGGGATGCTTGTACGCCGGGTGCTGCGCGGCCGATGGCCGCTGCGTCGGGTCGACGTGATACGTGTCGATGGATTTGCTCATGCGATCGATCGTCTCGTCGCGAAAGCCGAGGGCCTTCGCGACCTCGCGTGACGCGGAGCGCGCGCGATACGTGACGACGTTGCAAACCATCGCGGCGTAGCGCTCGCCGTACTTCTTGTAGACGTACTGGATGACGTCTTCGCGATCGTTCGAGGCGATGTCGAGGTCGATGTCCGGCATCGTGCGGCTGTCCTCGGTGAGAAAGCGCTCGAAGAGGAGGTCGTGGGCGATCGGATCGACCTTCGTGATGTCGAGCACGTACGCGACGATCGAATCTGCCGCGGAGCCGCGGCCCTGCGCGGGGATCATGCGCTCCTTGCAGAACCGCACGATGTCCCAGTTGATGAGGAAGAACTCCGCCAGACCGCAGCGCTCGATGACATCGAGCTCGTGCGCGAGCTGCCGCGAGACGCGCGGCGTCATCTGCCCGTATTTCGCGCGCGCGCCCTCCTGGCAGAGCGCGTAGAGAAAGGAGAAGGCCGTCTGGCCCGCAGGCGTCGCGAATCCGGGTAGGCGCTCTTTTCCCGACATCGCCTTATCCCCGAGCTGCTGTCCCCCGTCGCTACGCGCCTGGGGGCCCCTACCCCCTGGCCCGATCGATGCGAGATCGAGCGTGCAGGCATCGGCAATGCGCCGCGCGTTGCGGAATGCCTCGTCGTGGCGCGCCAGCCGCTCGCGCAGCACGACCTCGTCTTTCAGCCAGTACTCGCCGTTCGGCTTGAGGCGGTCGCCCGCCTCGTCGAGCGTGAAGCCGCCGTCGATGCAGCGCAGCACGTCGTGCAGTCGCCGTCCGCTCGGCCAGGCGTAATGCACGTTGTTCGTGACGACCGCGCCCAGCCCCTGCTCAGCGGCGAGCTCGACCAGCGCGTCGCAGATCGCGGGATCGTCCGGGTCCTGGTGGTCGCTGATCTCAACGAAGCAGCGCTCGCCGAAGATGCCCGCGAGGGTCGCAAGCGCTTCACGCGCGGCGTCGGTGTCGCCGGCGCGCACGAGGCTCGGCACCAGGCCGTGCGCGCAGCCGGTGAGCGCGAAGAGACCATCGGGATCCTCGCGCACGAGGTCGAGCGTCGCGCGTGGCTTGGTCTTCACACCCGCAAGCTGAGCCTTCGACACGATGCGGCACAGGCTGCGCCAACCGGTCTCGTCCTTCGCGATGAGCACGAGATGTCCGAAGTCGAGCGTGGTCAGCTCGACGCCGAAGATCGGCTTGATGCCGGCCTCGTTCGCGGCGTTCCAGAAGCGCACCGCGCCGTAGAGGCCATTGGTGTCGGTGAGCGCGAGCGCGTCCATGCCGCGCTCCCTCGCGGCCGCGACGAGATCGTCGACCGGCGACGCGCCGTCGAGAAAACTGTAATTACTGTGCGCGTGGAGCTCGACGTAGCCGTCGGTCATGCCGTCTGGGCATGCTGTATGTTGTGATGTATATGGGCGCGACACGGACGCAGGTGTATCTCAGCGCTGAGCAGCGGCGGAAGATCGACGCGCGGAGCAAGCGCGAAGGGAAGACGATGGCTTCGATCGTTCGCGACGCTCTTGATGCCTACCTCGACCGCCCATCGTCTTCCGATGTCCAGAAGATCCTCGATCTGACGTTCGGCTCCATGCCGGACCTCGTCGTGCCCTCGCGAGATGAATGGGAACGTGTCCGACCTGCTGCTCGACACCGACGTCCTCGTCGATAGCTTTCGTGGCGCGCGCGCCCTCGACGTAGGACGCGCGCGAGCGTGGTATTCCGTCGTCACGCTCTGCGAGCTGTTCGCCGGCGAGCGAGTGAACGAGGACCTCGTCCGGATCACGTTGAGCGTGTTCACAGCGATCCCAGTCGATCGGACGATCGCGGAACGCGCGGGACGGATCCGAAGATCTTCGGGTATACGAATAGCGGACGCGCTCATCGCTGCGACCGCCGTGCTCCATGACCTCGAGATCGTGACCAGGAACCGCCGCGATTTCGCACGTGTCCACGGGCTCGTCGTGCGGGATCCATCGACACTCGCACGCTCCTGATCAATCCATCACCCGCTGCAGCCAGGACGATCCCGTGCCGCGGTCGGTGAAGACGTCACAGACCATGCCATCGGCGGTGCGCAGCGTGAGGTAGTCGCGCGCCGGCCCACCCTTCCACCACTCCGCTTCGACCCGCCAGCGGCGCAACACTTCGACGATCGCGAAGCGATGACCGCCGACGTGCAGCAGCGTGAGATCGCCCTCGTCCCAGATCAATCGGGCTGCAAGAGGCTCAGCGAACAGTCGCGTCACGGCACCCGTCCTCCCATCATGAGATGACCTCTTTCCACTCCGCCGCTCGCTCGGGCAATCGCGCGTCGGCATCGCTCACGCGCGCGCGCAGCACGCGACCCGGACCGAGTCGCTCGCGCAGATAGCGCGCGCTCGCGATGGCCTCTTCCCAGCGCGCGCCATCCGCTGCGAAGAGCCCGATCTGCCGGCCGCGCGCGGGCTCGGCCTCGCGCACCTCCACCACACAGCCGACGATGCGTCCCAGATGCGCGCGCTCCTCGAGCGCCCAGCGAACTGAGCGCAACAGCGCCGCGCTCTCACGTGTCGGTGGCAGGATGGCGCGCTCGAGCCGCAGCGGCTCCGCGTCTTCGCGCTCGAGGCGCACCGCGATGCGCAGTGCCGCGAGCCCATCGGAAGCCAGTGCGGCGGCGATCTCTTCGAGCGCCGTGCGAAGCGCGAACACCAGCTGCTCGCGCGATGCAAGCGGGTCATCCCAGAGACGCCGCGCGCGGATGCGCTTGGGCGGAGGGTCTGCGTGCACGCGCTCCTCGTCCTCAGCCCGAGCGAGCGCGTGTGCCCGCGCGGCGCCACGGCCGAAGCGCTCGAGGACCGCACCGCGCGGTAGCGCGGCGAAGTCGTGAACGCTCCTCATTCCCAGGAGCCCGAGCTCGCGAGCGAGCTTGGGGTCTATGGGCAGCACCTCGATCGGAAGCGGCGCGAGATACTCGCGCGGCTCCGGGACGAGGCGCACGTCGCCGTCGGCGGTCCGCTCGGCCGCGATGCGCGCGGCGAAGGGCGTGACGGCGACGGCCACGGCCGCAGGCGCGCTCACCCGCGCGAGACGCTCGATGATCTTTCGCGCGACGCGCGATGGCGCGCCGAGCACGCGTTCGGTCCCCGAGAGGTCGCACGCGTAGATCCCCGGCGAGACAATGCCGACGTGCGGCAAGAGCGCGCGAAGCGTGGCAAGCGCTCGCGCATGCAATTGATCGCTCGCGTTGCGGACCACGACCGCTGCGATCACGAGGCACGCTCCATCACGCCTGCCGGCGTGAGCTCCATCGCGCCATCAGGCGCGAGCTCCAGGAGCTCTGTCTTCATGCCGAGATCGCTCGGCTTCGCGTCGAGCGCGGTGATGCAGAAGAGCGCGCGCTCGCTCGACGCGCTGCGCTGCGCGCCAGGGGCCCCTGCCCCTGCTGCCGCGAACGACCAGCCCACCGTGCGGCCGTAGCGCTGCTGCCAGCCGAGCGGTTCCACGCGGACCGTCGGCAGCGCGAGACGCTGACCACGGTGCTCGGCGATGACGAGGAGCGCCGCCGGCGATCCACGGACCACGGGAAGGAGTGGCGCGAGATCGTCGACGGCGCAGCGCGTGGCGAACGAGGGACCGAGATCGACGACCGCGAGGCGGAAGCCTTCGCTGCGCAGCACCGCGGATCCGGCGAGGAGCACCTCGTCCGCGTCGGCGGCGCGTATCACGACAAGACGATCGAGGTCGACGCCTGCGCGAAGAGCGGCCAGCGGGTCGAACGATGCGGAGGGATCGATCCACGCCGCCATGCCGCCTTCGCGCTGGGCTGCAGCTACCACGGTGAGTGCGAGTGCCTGCTTCCCCGAGGTGAGTGGCCCGATGAACGCGAGCGGCTCGCCCGCGCGGATGCCACCGCCGGTCACGCGGTCGAGCGACGTGCCCGCCGTGATCCGCCGCTCGCCATCCTGTCGTTCTGCCACGTCGCCGCGAACGACCGCGCGCATCCCATAGCGGGACTCGATACGCGCGATCGCCTCGGCCAGTGCTGGTGTGCCCACAGCGCTCCCCTGCTGCGTCCCGACCTGGCCGTCAGGACTGTTAGAACATTTGTTCTACAACGTAGGCAGGGGAGCGGGGGGTGTCAATACGCCAAAAACGTTAGGAAATTAGGGTCTCGACTTACCCAGAGCGCGCCAC
>JANMWW010000074.1:0-3114 GCA_031394155.1 Chloroflexota bacterium
GGCCGACGACCCAGCGCCGTGCGGACCGAGCGGGAAGCGACCCGGCTTCATCGCGCGCACCGCGGCGCGGCCCAGCTCTTTGTCGGGATAGATCGCGTTCTGCCGGCGGCCGTAGTCGAAGATGATCGCGCCCGAGACGAGCGCGATGTCCATCCACTTGGTCGAGTAGCCGCGCTTCGCGAAGAGCTCGGCCGCGACTCCGGTCGATGCCTCGAGGCCGTACAGCGAACCGCCGGCGAAGCAGATCGCGTTCGTGAGCGTGAGATGTTCGCCGTTGATCCCCGGAGATCCGCCGCGCACGTCGATGTGCATCGAGGCGACGTCCGGAAAGTGGAACACGGTGCATCCGGTCGGACCGTCGGAGTATTCAGCGACACCGATCTCCAGTCCTGGGAAGTCAACGTCGAGCCAGCGCTTCGCGTCGATCTCTGTCCGGGGAACGAGCTTCGCGATGTCGTTGCTGAGCACGGCCGTACCGGTCAGCCCTTCAGCGAGGCGCGCACCGCGGCGTCCGTCGCGATCCGCACCGCGACGGTCGCGAGGATCTCCGCGGTGATCATCGCGTTGGTGTGCGCGAGGTCGGTGGCTGACGCTTCGCGCATGACATGCGAGTAGCCCGAGATCGGCGTTGTGCTGACGGGGAACCCGATGTAATCGGCCGGCGCCACGTGCGACACGTTGCCGAAGTCCGTCGACGCGAGAACAAGCCCCTCGTTGTTGAACGGGATCTTGCGCTCGGTAAATTCAGCGCGTAGCAGCTCGTCGAGTCGGGGGTTCGGCAGGACCGGCGCGTAGAGACGCATCCGCTCGTCGACCTCGACCGTCGTACCCGTCTGCATCGCCGCGCCCTCGGCCATCCGCTTGAACGTACGGTCCATCTCATCGAGCACGTCCTTGTCGGCCGCCCGCAGCCCGAATTCGCACTCGGCGAGGTCAGGGATGATGTTCGACGCGGCGCCGCCCTTTGTGATGATCCCGTGGACGCGCGTGTCGGCCGGCAGGTGCTGCCGCCACCCGTCGACGGCGAGGAAGAGGCGGATCGCCGCGGACAGGGCATTGCGTCCCTTTTCCGGCGAGTACGCAGCATGCGATGCGAGCCCGTGGAAGCGCACGACCCGGCCGACGATGCCGAGGCTCGATCGCCCGAATTCCCACTCGTTCCCACCTGGATGCGATGAGAGCACCGCGACGGACTCCTTGAACACGCCGGCGTCGATGAGATCGATCTTTCCGCCGCCCGACTCCTCCGCAGGGGTGCCGATGAGCTCGACGCCGACCTTCAGATCCCTCGCGCGCTGCGCGGCGAGGAGGAACGCGCCGACATTCGACATTGCGATGAGGTTGTGCCCGCAGGCGTGGCCGATCTCAGGCAGCGCGTCGTACTCGGCCAGGAGTGCCACAGCTGCGCCTTTTGGGCCAACGCGCGCGCGGAACGCCGTGTCGAGCCCGCCGAGCCCCAGCTCGACGTCGTGGCCATGACGCCCGAGGAGCGCCGCGATGTTCGCCACCGCCTGGTGTTCCTTGTACGCAAGCTCGGGCGTCCCGTGGATCGCACGCGAGAGGACGACCAGATCGTCGCGCAGCGGCCCAGTCGGGTGATCGGTCTTTTTCACGCGGCGATCCTCTGTCGGAGCACGCCGTCGGTCGAGACGCGGAGTGCCGCCGCGCCAAGCGCTTCCGTGGTGATGAGCGCGTTCTCGTGCGCGAGATCGGTGATGCACGCGTCGCGCATCGCGTTCGAATGACCCGCGATCGGCGCCGTGGTGACCGGAAAGCGGATCCAGTCCGTCGGCAGCTTCTGCGAGACGTTCCCGAGGTCGGTCGATGCGGTGACGAGCGTGCCGCGGAGCGGCTCGATGCCGCGTCGCTTCAGCTCATCCGCGACGACATCGCCCAGCGTGGTATTTGCCGTGACCGGCGAATACATCTGCAGATATGTCGTGATCTCGACGCTCGTACCGGTCTCGAGCGCGGCTCCCTGCGCCACGTCGGTGAAGGTCGCGACCATCTCCTCGAGCGTTGCCATGTCTTTCGCGCGCAGGCCGAATCGCGCCTCGGCGCGTTCGGGGATCACGTTCACAGCATCGCCACCGAAGTCGATGATCCCGTGGACCCGGGAATCCGTCGGCAGATGTTGCCGCCAACCGTCGATGCCGGTGAACAAGCGGATGAGACCGTTGAGCGCGTTGCGGCCCCGCTCCGGCGACGATCCGGCGTGCGAAGACTGTCCACGGAAGATCACGCGCTTACCGACGATGCCGAGGCCTGTCGACGACACGCCCCACTCGCACTGCGCGGACGGATGCGTGGAGAGGACCCAACCGACGCTCGCGAACGCGCCGGCGTTCAAGAGATCGACCTTTCCGCCGCCGTCCTCTTCCGCCGGCGTGCCGATGAGCTCGACCGCCACCTCGAGCCGTTTCGGATCGGTGGCAGCGAGCAAGAAGGCGCCGACGTTCGTCATCGCGATCAGGTTGTGACCGCAGCCGTGACCGACCCCTTTGAGCGCATCGTACTCAGCGAGGAGCGCGACGGACGGGCCATCAGGCCCGATGCGCGCGCGAAAGGCGGTGGCCAGGCCGCCCACACCCATCTCGACGGTATGACCGTGCTTCACGAGCAGATCGCGGATGCGGGCGGCGGCGCGCTCTTCTTTGTACGCGAGCTCGGGATCGGAGTGGATCTCGCTCGACAGCGCGATGAGCTCGCGCCGGAGGTCGCCCTGCACCTTCACCTCGCTGTATACTGCTCCGTAGAGCCTTTCCCCATCTTCCTCCACCCGGAGAGAGCGCACGCTGTGCGCCCCCGGTCCCTCCCACAAGAAGTCCATTCGTACCCAAGCACACACCAAGGAGAACAACCACTTACGTGGACAACACCGAGCCAGAAGCTCAAGCCAAGCAACCCACACCACCGACGCCAGAACCGAACGTGAACGCGGCGGCGACCCCAACTCCCTCTGATACCAACGGCAGCAATGGCACCAACGGCGCCAATGGCACCGCCGCGAATGGTCCCGCGAGCGCTGCAACGAACGCGCCCGCCGCGACCGCCACCCGCCGCGAGGCGCCCCCGGCTGCGCCGAGCCGCAAGTACTACACCATCACCGAGCTC
>JANMWW010000077.1:0-2816 GCA_031394155.1 Chloroflexota bacterium
TCGGACCGCGAGATCAAGCTGCGACCCGGCGCGCTCGGCAAAGATGTCCAGCTCATGGTGAAGGACGGCGACACGATCGCCGCTGGCGCGCCGGTGCTGAAGATCGTCGGCAGCGGCGCGTCGTCGTGGGCGACCTTCTACGACAAAGCGGTCACGGCTCAGGTCATGGCCTCGGTCACGACGCGACCGCAGGGCACCGAGGTCGACCCGGTGCCCGTCTTTCGGCGATAGCGACCTAGACTCGGCCACCTGATGAGTGGTCTTGAAGGACGCCGCGCGATCGTCACCGGAGCAGCGAGCGGGATCGGTCGCGCCATCGCCGAGGACCTCGCAGTTCAGGGCGCGCGCGTGCTCGTGACCGACATCAATGCCGACGACGGACAGCGCGTCGCCTCATCGATCAAGGGCGTGTTCGAACGCGCCGACATGAGCAGCCGCCGCGAATGCGATGCCGTCGTCGCCCGCGCGCTTCGCGAATGGCAGGGCGTCGACATCCTCGTGAACAACGCGGGTCTTCAGCATGTTGCGCCGGTGGAAGACTTCCCGGTCGACCGCTGGGAGCACATCGTGAAGACGATGCTGTTCGGCGCCTTCTACCTGACACGCGCCGCGATCCCGCACATGTACGCCAGTGGGTGGGGAAGGATCGTGAACATAGCGTCGGTGCATGGTCTTGTGGCCTCGCCGTACAAATCCGCGTACGTGTCGGCGAAGCACGGGCTGCTCGGCTTCACGAAGACGATCGCGCTCGAGGCAGCGGAGAAGGGGGTAACCGTGAACGCGGTGTGCCCGAGCTACGTGCGCACGCCGCTCGTCGAGAAGCAGATCGCCGACCAGGCGAAGGTGCATGGCATCCCTGAGGAAGCGGTGATCCGCGACATCATGCTGGCGCCGGCCGCCATCAAACGGCTGCTCGAGCCGAGCGAAGTAGCGGCCTACGTGCGCTTCTTGTGCTCCGACGACGCGAGCGCGATCACCGGCGCAGTGCAGGTGATCGATGCGGGCTGGACGGCGCGCTAGGTGGACTTCAGCTAGGGCACCGTGCTCGGGTGATCGAGGATCCCGACCATCTGGAACCAGGCGGGCTCCGGGCTCGGATTCCGCTCGAGACGCATTCCGAGACGGCGCATGACATTGATCGATCTCTGGTTGTCGTACTCAGTGGTCGCGACGATGCGACGCAGACGAAGCGTAGAGAACGCGTACGCGATCATCGCACCGGCGGCCTCAGTCGCGTAGCCATTGCCCCAGCGATCGGGAAAGAGCGCCCAGAAAAGCCCGATCTCGTTCGTAAAGTACGGCGTTGGCTCGAACGATGGCAATTGCCCGAACGGCATGAGACACGGCGCGAACCCCACCGAGCCGACGATCTCATCGCTATCGCGCTTCACGATCGCGCGATCGCCGTAGGGCGGCTGATGCAGGAGGGCGAGTCCGGCGTCCGCGGCGACCTGGTACTCGAGCACAGCACGCTTCTCGTCGGCGGAGGCGGAGCTGTTTGGCCCGAAGGCCGCGTCGATCAATCGCGAGTACACGTCGCCGTCCTCGAGCACGAATGCGCGGATCGTCAGTCGGTCGGTCTCGAGCGGTCGCATCCGCAGCGACCGAGATCAGCTCAACGCGTGCGGGGAGACCAGAGCTCCGCGAACTTGCGACTTTGTGCCTGGCTTTTGATGGGGCATCACAACTCCCTCAGTCGCGTTGATCCGCTTCTAGGCGGTGAGCGCTTCGCTCAGCGCGAGAGACAGTAGTCGATGCAGTATCACCGCGCCGAGGTTCCCGGCGGCGGTCGAGTGATATCAGCCCACATGCTTCTTGTAGAAGGCCTTCAGCTCGGCGTCGCTTGTTCCGAGATACCTCTGGGTCGTCGCGATCTGCCGGTGGCCGGCGAGCCTCTGCGCTGAACTGAGGTCGCCCTTGGCCCAATGCGTTATCGCCGCGTGCCGCAGCCAGTGTGGGGAAACATCCTCGGAGAGCCCCGCGAGCTTCGCGGCATCACGCACGATCTGCTCCGCTGTCCACACGCTCATTCGATAGGTCCCGTCTGCGGACTTCTTCTGCGTCACGAAGAGCGCCTTGTCCCGGTCTTTCCGGGTGCCTACGTATGTGGCCAGCCACGCGCGGGCGACCTTGTGGAGGTATGCACGGCGGTAGCGGCCGCCTTTGCCAAATACGGTGACCTCATCGACGATCCGGATGCCGTCGTTGTCAGGCGTCTTCGCCGACGGGCCAAGCTCCAGGTTTCGCCGATCGAGGCCCATGACCTCAGAGATCCGGCAACCACTGGCCAGGAGAAACTCGAGCAGAGCACGCGCTCTGATACCTTTTTCGGTGGCCGTGTCGCAGGCCTTGAGGAGACGCTCGACACGCTCCGCGGCGAGATGACGGGCATCAGGACTTGGCTGTACTGCCTTGGCCAGCTCGACCTTCTCAGGGCCCGGCACGGGAAGGTCCAGCAGAACCCCGAACTTGAGTAGCCCACGTAGGGCGATCAGATGAAGATTCTTGGTGGCAGCCGAGATCGTACCCTTGCCGGCATAGCGGCCGTTGCGGATCCCGCGACGCGTCAGATGACTGGCGTAGGCCTTCAGGGACCGGATATCGATGTCCGAGACCTTCGCGGCTTTGCCACCGCGCTCCATGAATTGAAGAAAGTCGGCGATATACGCCGCGTAGCGCGGGACAGTTCGTTCACCGCGACCCTTGTCGCGCAGCTCCTGTAAGTAGACGATCGCGAAGGACCGCAGGGGGCTTCCGCGCTTCAGATCTCGGGGATCCTGGTAGTCCGACGTCAGGAGCTCGCGCCAGCCCTCACC
>JANMWW010000103.1:0-6756 GCA_031394155.1 Chloroflexota bacterium
AAGGCGCAGGCGAACTTCCTCAAGGACTTCGTGTGGTCCTCGACCATCGCGTCGGCACGCGATTGGCTCTCGATCCACTTCGGCTCGCTCGAGCCGTACGAAGGGATGAGCGCGTTCGCTCAGAAGCGGAAGGCCGGCCGGGTCGCCCTGCGCGAGAAGGCGCGCGACGGAGGCTCGAGCGAATTCCTCTGGGGTCCGAACGTCGCGACGTGTCCTGCCTGCGGAGCCCAGGGACTGCCAACGGAGTTCCGTCATTGCGGCCGGTGCGGGCACGATCTCGCCATGGCGGCCGCGGGGTCCGAGCATGCTCGCGCCTAGCGTCACCCGACTGCCGACCGCACCGCCGCTCCTTGGCCGCATCGCGCTCGTGACCGGCGGCTCACGGGGGATCGGCCGGGCGATCGCCCTCGCCCTCGCCATGCATGGCGCTGACGTCGCCTTCACCTGGCTCCGCGAGAAAACGACGGCCGAAGAGAGCGCCGCGGAGGCGACCGATACCCTCCAGACCCTCGCGCGGATCGGCCACGGTGCCGTGGCGGTCCCGGCCGATGGACGCTCCACGTTCGATGTGGAGGCGGCGGTCGCCCGGACCAGCGAGCGTTTCGGTGGTCTCGACATCCTCGTGAACAACGCCGGGATCGCCCGCGACCACGTCGTGTGGAAGATGACGGATGACGATTGGACCGACGTCGTCGACGCCGACCTCACCTCGTGCATGCGCTACATCCGGGCGGCTGTTCCGCTCATGCGGGAGCGTGGTGGTGGCCGGATCGTCAGCATCTCGTCGATCAACGGCGTCCGCGGGAAATTCGGGCAGTCGAACTACGCCGCTGCCAAGGCCGGCATCATCGGGCTGTCGAAGTCGGTCGCCAAAGAGGTCGGACGGTATGGGATCACCGTGAACGTTGTCACGCCTGGCATGATCGGCACGAAGCTCGTGGCCGCGCTTCCGGACGACATTCGCGAAAAGGCGCTGGCCGAGACGGTGCTCGGACGCCTCGGCGAACCCGAGGACGTCGCCGCCCTCGTGACCTTTCTTGCGACCGACGAAGCCCGACATATCACCGGCGCCGTCATTCCCGTCGACGGTGGCCAATCCCTGTAACCCAGAAAACCGAGGAGGACATCGACATGCGCATCATCGACCGCTTCACACAGGAGCACCAACAGTTCGTCGGCGAGCTTGACCGGCTCAAAGAACACGTTGACGCGGGTGGCGACGTGGGTTCGGCGATCGAGGCCGCGCGAGCACTCGCGGCGCCACTGCTCAGGCACGCTGAGAACGAAGAGGCGCTGCTGTTCCCCGACCTGGTCGAACGCCTCGGCCGGACGAACAGCCCGGTCACCGTGCTCCAGGAGGAACACGTCATCATCCACGGTCAGGTCGATCGCCTCACCGCGGAGCCGACCGCGGAGGACTTCGCGAAGGTGTTCGCGGCATTCGACCGGATCCTGCGCGAGCACATCCTGAAGGAAGAGGAAGTGGTCTTCCCGATGTCCGCGTCGCTGCTTGGTGACGCGCGCCTCCAGGAGATGGACCAGGAGATCACGGCGGCGGTCTAAGACTTAGCGGTGCACCCAGCGGGGCGACCGCTTCTCGAGGAACGCGCGCAGGCCTTCCTGCGCGTCGGGCGATGTCGGGACCATCTCGACCGAGAGCGCATTCGCGCGTTCGATCGCGCTGGTCAGCAGATCGGCGCCGACGCGCAGCGAGCGGCGGGCGAGCCTCATGCCGGCGGCGCTCTTCTTGGCAAAGCCGGCGGCGACGCGCTCGGCCTCCGCGCGCAGCTGATCGGCCGGTACGCTCCGCCAGACAAGACCCCACGTCGCCGCCTCCTGACCGGAGATCGACTCGCCGCTGAGGACGAGCGCCGCCGCGCGTTGGCGGCCGACGATCGCCGGGAAAAGCGCTGCTGCGACAGGCGGCACCACGGCAAGCGTGATCTCGGGGACGCCGATCCGCGCGTCGTCCGCGACGATCGCGAGGTCGCAGAGCGCGACGAGCTCGCAGGCGCCGCCGAGCGCGGCGCCCTGGACGACCGCCATGACCGGGACCTCGCCTTCGATGAGGCGCACCGCCACTTTGGTGAACGCGTCGAGCATCGGTCCGATCGCATCGCCCATGTGCTCGCCAATGTCCACGCCTGCCGAAAAGCTGCGGCCGACACCTTCGAGCACGATGAGGCGAAGCGTCGGGTCCGCCTCGAGCGTTGCCAGCGAGCGCTCGAGCTTACCGAGGAGTGCCATCGTGAGGACGTTCACCGGAGGGTGGTCGATCGCGATCCACGCGACGCCATTCTCCTGGCGGACGTGGACCTCGCTCGCGACGGCTCCGGTCGGCTCCATTCCCCTCATCGTAGGGAGCGATCGTGTCCATGCTCGTTCTGCCGCTCTCGGCGATCCGGCTGACACGGACCGGACACGATCGGCCCGTACGGTCGCCTGGACGAATACAACGAGGGAGGCCACAGCTGTCCATCGACTCCGCGCCGGTCTGGGACGCCACCGCCGACGTGCTCCCCGCGACGATGCGCGCCGCCGTCTTCAGCGGCGGTGGGAGGCCACTCGACCTCGCGACCGTCCCGCGTCCAGAGCCGGGACCCGGCGAGCTGCTCGTCGCGGTCGTCGCCTGTGGCCTGTGTCACACCGACCTCCACTACCTCGACCACGGCACGCCCACCTTCAAGGAGCCCCCGCTGATCCTTGGGCACGAGATCTCCGGCACGGTCGTGCGGATCGGGTCAGGGGTGGGGGTCGAGTGGATCGGCGCGAGCGTCCTCCTGTCATCGATCTCGACCTGCGGTGCGTGCGTCGCGTGCCGGACCGGCCACGAGAATCAGTGCGCGAAGCAGAAGATGCTCGGCAACGCGGTCGACGGCGGTTTCGCCGAGTACGTGACCTGGCCTGCACGAGACGCGTTCGTCGTCCCGCCGGAGGTCCCACTCGAGGAGGGCTGCGTGATCGCCGACGCGCTCACCACCGCGTACCACGCCGTGGTCCGGCGCGGCCGCGTCGTCGCGGGCGAGACCGTCGCGGTGTTCGGCTGCGGTGGTCTTGGACTCTCCGTCATCCAGGTCGCGGTGCTCGTCGGCGCGAAGGTCATCGCGATCGATATCGACCCGGTCAAGCGCGAGCTCGCACTGCAGCTCGGCGCCTTTGCGACGTTCGACGGCAACGATGCCGACCTCGCGAAGACGCTGCGGCGCGCGACCGAGGGCGGTCCTGATGTCGCGATCGAGGCGATCGGCAAGCCGTTGGTGCAGGAGGTCGCACTGTCGACGGTCCGGACCGGTGGGCGACTCGTGCTCCTCGGCTTCGCGGCGGAGCCGATGCGCCTCCCGGGCGGCCGGGTGACCTTTCGCGAGCTTGAGATCATCGGGACGCTCGGCTGCCGCAACGTCGACTTCCCGGTCGTCCTCGACCTCGTGCGGCGCGGACGTCTCGCGGTGCGTCCGCTCGTGTCGCACCGGCACCGGCTTGAGGACATCAACATGGGCTTCGCTGCGCTCCGGCGGGGTGAGGGCGTCCGTCACATCGTGGTCATGAAGCCGTCGGTCGCTGGGTCGCATAGTTGAGGTAACGGCAAAAAGGGAACGCTGGCTCGGCACTCTGATCGCGTGGGCGCCGCAGGCCTACGTCGCGGGATCGAGGCTCGCGGCCTCCTCGCGCAGCAGCGCGTACACCTCTACGTCTTGAAAGCGCCCTCCGTGGAACCACGCTCTCCGGGAGGTGCCCTCGTGACGGAATAAACACTTCTCGGCCACTCGACGCGAAGCGGCGTTGTCGGTGTGAATGATCAGCCGCAGGCGATTCACCGGCCAGGTGTCGAAGAGGTACCGTGCGAGCAGCCGGATCGCCTCGCTGGCGATCCCCTTGCCCCTCTGGGTGCGGTCGAAGATGTGGTACCCGAGCTCGATCTCACCGAGATACGAGACGGTCGGGTAGTACTGGACGCGACCCACGATCGCGTTGTCGCGGATGATCAGGAGCGTCCCCCGCTCCGGCGTCAGGAACCCGGTATCGCGGAAGTCCTTGATGAACTGCGACTCCGATATGAGCTGGAGCGGAAAGTAGTCGCCCCGATTCGACAGGTCCTGGTGCACGTCATACAGAAACGTCAGGTCCGCCTCGCGGATGGGCCGCAGGGTGACATTGGTACCCGTCAGCATCTTCTAGGCCTCCGAGAGTCTT
Organism: Chloroflexota bacterium; assembly: GCA_031394155.1. Lineage (GTDB taxonomy): Bacteria > Chloroflexota > Limnocylindria > P2-11E > P2-11E > CF-39. The sequence continues at coordinate 4,192 of JANMWW010000103.1, forward strand.
TCCGACGTGAAAGATAGGCGCACACGAAACAGGATGCGAAGGGCTTCCCGTCTGCTGCCGCGACCACGGTCAGGTCGCGCTGCTAGACGCATCGAACAACGAACATCCGCCAGCCAAATGGCCGCGCGTACACTTCGGCCAACCGAGTGGAGGGGGAGCACCAATGAGCTACTCCGTTGAGGGCGACTACTTCGAGACCTGCAACTGCACCGTGGCATGCCAATGCATCATGCTCAGCCCGGCGACGAATGACTCGTGCCAGGCGTTCTTCGCGTGGCACATCACGCGCGGAACAAAGGACAGCGTCGACCTTTCGAACCTCAACGTGGCCTTTGCGCTGTTCTCCCCAAAGAACATGACCGATGGCGGATGGAAGGTCGCCCTCTATCTGGACGAGCGCGCCAAGCCCGAACAAGCCAAAGCGCTCGGCGCGATCTTCTCAGGACAGGCCGGAGGACACCTCGCCGCAGTCGTGCCGCTCATCGGTACCGTGACTGGCGTGACGTCCGCCCCGATCACGTTCGAGAAGACAGGCGGCAAGCGACATTGCACCGTGGGCAAGATCCTCGAGATGGATAGCGAGGAGCTCAAGGGCATGGACGGAAAAACGGCCCCAGTCATCAGCAATCCGCTCCTGTCCGTGGTTCCTCAGGCGATGCGCGTCGCGAAGTCGGGAAAGGTCCGTTACGACGGCGCCTGGAAGTTCGAGACCGCGGGGACGAATGGCTTCACCACGGAATTCAAGTACGAGGCCTGACCGCTAGGCCGAATCTGCAAGATCGTTTCGGGCGGCTGGCCCTGACCGGCGCAGCCGTCGCGATCTTCGTCGCGCTCCTCGCGCTCGCGGCCCTCGCCTGGGCGTACGTGTCCACGCAAAGCCTCTCGATGACGATGTCCAACGGGGCAGACCTGACGAGTTTCGCGATCTTCCTCGTGACGTGGATCGTGATGATGGCCGCAATGATGTTCCCCGCCCTCATCCCGGTCGTCCTCGTGTACGCGCAATACACGCGACAGCGCGCGCGCAGGTGGCCGCTATTGGTGGCGATCTTCGTGGCCGGCTATCTGACGGTCTGGAGCGCCGTTGGAGTGTGCGCATACGTGATCGTCGCGCTGCTCGCGCCACTCGTCGTCGCGATCCCGATCGTGCAGAGTGCGCCGCAGGTGCTTCTTGGCGCGGTCATCGGCCTGGCGGGTCTGTACCAACTGACCCCGCTCAAACAAGCGATGCTCGCGCGCTGTCGGTCTCCGTTTCACTGGCTTGTGCGAGGGTTCCGGCCGGGCGCGAGCGGCGCCCTGCTATTGGGACTCGACGAAGGCGTTGTCTGTCTGGGCTGCTGCGCCGGTCTCATGATCGTGTTGCTCGCAGTGGGGCTGGCGAGCGTCGGGTGGATGGCGGCGATCGCCGCCGTCATCTTCGGCGAGAAGGTGCTCGCGCCGACTCCGGCTCTCGGCAGGGTCATCGCCGTGACGCTTATCTCGTTCGGGATCGCGGTCGCGTTCGTGCCAGCCGTCGCGCAACTGGTGATGGGGCCATCCATGTAGCGCGGCTGCACGAGCTCCGCGAGGGGACGCCTCACGGTCGTCTAAGTCGATCGAGCACACGGCGCTCCCGTTTGGTCGGCCGGCCCGCGCCCTGCGGGCGACGGAACGGGTGCGGCCCCTCGCGTCTGACCACCGGCGCGGGGGGACTGTGGTCGACGAAGCACTTGGCCGCCGCCGGAGGGCCGACGCGCTTGTCGATGACCGTTACAACCTCGAGAACGCGCTCCCGCTCCACGAACGCCTCGATCCGATCGCCGATCTTCACCTGCGTAGAGGCCTTGGCCGTGCCTCGGTTCACGCGGACTTTCCCGCCGCGGCATGCGGTCGTCGCCGCCGACCGGGTCTTGAAGAGCCGGACCGCCCATAGCCAGATGTCCACGCGGGTCGTATCGATGACCCCATCGTGCCAGAGTGACGGCTCTCCCTCGACGAGAGGCCCCGGGCTTCCATAGAATCCGAGCGCTTCCTGTTCCGCGCCCTTTCCCGCGTGCCGGTGTGAGCGCCTCGCATGGAGGTGGTGTGACCAGCACGGCTTGCAACGCTAGGAGCAAGGGAGGGAAAGATGGCAGCAAAGAGCAGCGCGATGCGCGCTGAGAGCACTTGGATCGAACGTCAATTCGGGGTTCGAGCCGCAGGCTCGACCGTCGGTACAGAGATCCGCGGCGGCGTCACGAACTACCTCGTCATGTCCTACATCCTCGTCGTCAACGCGGTGATCCTGTCTGCCGCTGGTGTCCCGTTCGGCGCGTGCGTCGCGGCGACCGCACTCATGGCCGCGATCTTCACGGCCGGCATGGCGCTCTTCGCGAACTACCCGTACGCCGGCGCGGCCGGCCTCGGCATCAACGCGGTGGTCGCGTTCGGACTCGTCAAGGGCGCAGGACTCTCGTGGCAGGGCGCCATGGGCGTCGTCACGCTCGAAGGTCTCGCGATCTGCATCGCCATGGCGCTCGGCGTCCGCCGCGCGCTGCTCGACGCGGTCCCGATGCCGCTCAAGCTCGGCATCGGCGCCGGCATAGG
>JANMWW010000133.1:0-10312 GCA_031394155.1 Chloroflexota bacterium
AGGCGATGACCGCGGAGCGCCCCTACCGCTCGGCCATGAGCCGGGCCGTTGCGACGGCTGAGCTGCGCGCCAATGCCGGCACGCAGTTCAACCCGGTGGTGGTGGAGGCCTTCATCGCCTCCGAATCAGCGGCGAAAGCCCCGAACGCGCACCTCGCCGACCAGACCCAATTGCTCTTCCAGCTCGCGACCGAAGCGGTCCGCTCACGTGCCTCGTAGCACGCCGCGAAGAAAGAGGACACCCAAGATGAAGAACATGAAGAAGGCGGTCACGGGACTGCTTTTCGCAGCCACGCTGGCGGTGTCGCTCATGGCGAGTGGTGGCGACGCGTACGCCCGAGTCAAGGATGGAGGTGGCCAGCCCTCCCAGAGCGGCGGAGGCACGATCACGTTCACATTCCCGGCGCCCGCGACCGAGGTGTTCCAAGTCCTCGGGATCACCTGGGAGTAAGAACCAACCGGTCGGGCCGGCGCAGTGCTCAATCGCGCCGACGACCGTCCAACGCCACAACCGGCGGATAGCGCGCCTCCGTCAAATTGACGAGCGCCGTATCGCGCGAGTCTCAAGCCCCCTCCCCTCCCCCCATAAGGGGGAGACGCGGACCCCCACAGGGCGCACAACACACCTACACAGATGCTGCGAGTGGGGAGCGTTCGGAGTGCCATCACGGCGGCGCTTGCCGCGATCATCCTCGTTCCTTCGTTCGGGACCGCCTGGACCGCTCGTACTCCGTCTTTCAACAGCCATATCGACCCCTCCCTGAGCGCCGGCGAGGTCGCCCTCGTCCAAACGACGGCGGGCCGCGCCGGCGCTCTGTCCCTCAAGCTCGCCGAGCTGGGGGCCGTGGCAGTCGAGACCGACAGCGCCGTCAACATGGTCGTCGCGCGCCTCTCGGCGCCGGCTCTTGCGGCGCTCTCCACCGACCCGACCGTGGTCACCGCGACGCGCGACACTGCGATCGTCGCGACGGGCGACCGCACCAACAACTGGCTCGGCTTCGTGGACGCCGCCCCCCACACGACGTCTATCGCGAACGCGTTCGCGACGAGCCTTCTCGCGATCCGTGCGCCGTACTCATGGACGCGTAGCACGGGCGCCGGCGTCACCGTCGCAGTCCTCGACACGGGCATCGCCGATCATTCCGATCTCGGCAAGCGCAAGGTCAAGGCGCGTGTGGACTTCGTGCACGATGGGAACACTGCGCAGGATCCGGGCGGCCACGGCACCTTCATCGCGGGCGTCATCGCCGCGAACGGTCAGATGAAGGGCGTCGCTCCCGACACCGATCTGGTGTCGCTGCGGGTTCTCGACGCGAACGGCAACGGCACCGTCGCGAACGTCGTCGGCGCCTTCGATTGGCTTCTAAAGAACAGCAAGCGCTACCACGTCGAGGTGGTGAACCTCTCGTGGGGTGCGCCGCAGGCGACGACGTATCACAAGGAAATCCTTTCCGCCCTCGTCGAGAGCCTGTGGTTCGACGGCATGACCGTCGTCGCAGCCGCGGGCAACAGCGGACCGACCGCCGGCACGGTGACCGCGCCCGGCGCGGACCCGTTCGTCGTCACGGCGGGCTCCTTCGCCGATCAGGGCACGACCGCTTTCGCCGACGACCGTGAGTCGACGTTCTCGGGTCGCGGTCCGACGCTCGATGGATTCGCGAAGCCGGACACGCTCGCGCCCGGCGAGCACGTGCAGTCGCTGCGGGTCGCGGGTGTGACCTATCTCGACGCGAAGGGTCTTCCCGTCGGCGAGTTGACCGATGTGTACGTGCGCATGACCGGCACGTCGGCCGCGGCGGCGTTCGTCAGCGGGGTCGCGGCACTGGTCGCGTCGGAGCACCGGAAGTTCAGCCCGACGCAGATCAAGGGCGCGATCGTCGCGAGCGGCCGCCCGATCACGGGTTCAGCGACCAAGGCGGTCGACGCCCCGCTCGCGCTCTCGCGTACGACGACTGTGAACGCGGGCCTGAAGCCCTCGGCGCTCCTGATCCAGATCCTCCTCAGCTCGCGCGCGCTGCGCCCGAAGGGCGTGACCTGGGAAGGCGTGACCTGGGGCGGCGTGACGTGGGATGGGGTCACGTGGGACGGCATCACCTGGGAATCGATCAAGTGGGAGAGCGTCAGCTGGGAGTCCGTGAGCTGGGAGACCATCACCTGGAAGGGTGTGACGTGGGCGAAGGTGGTCGCCAGATGAATCGAGTGCAAGGGTACGTACTCGTTGTCGCCGCGCTGGGCGTCGGGTCGGTGATGGGTGGCTTGAGGGATCTTCATCTGGACGGCGTCGATCCGCTGATGCTGGGGATCCTGGTGGCGCTGGCGGCGGTGACCCAGCGCATGCCCGTGGTGCTGTTCCGCAGCTCGGCCATCTCGGTGTCCTTCGCCAGCGTGATCGCCTCATACGTCTTGTACGGCACCGGTGTGGGCGTGTTCGTCTCGCTGATCCAGGCCGCCGTGAACGCCTTCACCCCGACGCGCAAGCCGCTGGTCAAAGCGGCCTTCAACGCCGGATCGCTGTCGACCAGCGCCTTCGTGGCCGGCGAGATCTATCGGCTGCTCTCACCCGAGCGTGGCGACATCGCTTCGACGCTGCTGGGTGTGGGCGCATCGGCCCTGGGGTACTTCCTGGTGAACACCGCGCTGACCGCGGGGGTCATCGCGATCAGCGAGCGCCAGCGCTTCGCTTCGGTCTGGCGCACCAACTACGCCTGGATGCCGCTGAACTTCCTGGCGACCGCGGCCCAGGGTGCCGCGCTGGCGCTGGCCAGCCAGGCGCTGGGAGTGTTCGGAGTGCTGGTGTTCACACTGCCACTGGCCGTCGCCTGGTACAGCTTCCGGCTGTACATGAGCAAGTCCTCAGAGGTGCGCCAGCGCAATGCCGAGCTGCTGTCGGTCAACGACATGCTGCGGCGGACCAACGACCGTCTTGAAGAGTCACACCTCTCGGTGATCGGCGCGCTCATCGGCGCGCTTGAGGCCAAGGAGAACGCCCGGGCCCAGGCCGCAGCGGCGACGATGCACAACGCCGTCGCGGTGGCCGAGCGTCTGGGTCTGGCCGAGGACGAGATCGCCGCGGTCAAGCTGGGCGCGCTGTTCCACGACATCGGCACGATCGGCGTGCCCGAGACCGTGCTGCGCAAGCCCGGAGCGCTGGATGCGAGCGAGTGGAACGAGGTCCGGGCCCACGCCACCATCGGCGCCAACCTGCTCTCCAATGTCCCGATGCTCGAGCGGGTCCGCCCGATCGTGCTCAGCCACCACGAGCGCTACGACGGCACCGGCTACCCCGCCGGACTCAAAGAGGACCAGATCCCCCTGGCCGCGCAGATCATCGCCGTGGCCGACGCCTTCCAGGCGATGACCGCGGAGCGCCCCTACCGCTCGGCCATGAGCCGGGCCGTTGCGACGGCTGAGCTGCGCGCCAATGCCGGCACGCAGTTCAACCCGGTGGTGGTGGAGGCCTTCATCGCCGCGATCGAGACGCAGAAGCGGCAGGTCACCGAGATCAGCCCGAACCAGGTCTTCCAGCAGGCGCTCGAGGCCGTGCGCGTGCGGGTCTCGGTGTGACCGCGAACCTCCGCAACCTCCGCTCGATCCGCGGTATCGCGTTCGCCGCGCTCCTCGCAATGTCGCTGTGGCTCAGCGCCATGCAGGCCGTCGCGGACACGCGGCCGTTCGGCTCCCCCAACCTGTTCGATCCAGGCTTCGTGGACCGGCAGGAGTTCCTTCCTCGTCCGCTCGGCCACTTCGGCGTCAGCTGGGAATAGCGATGGCCATCTATCGCGATCGTCCGGAAGGCAGCCCCTCAGGCCCCGCGGAATTCCGGCAGCGTGAACAGCTCATCGAGCGAGCGGATCACGCGATCCGGCGCCGCCTCGCCCTTCGCGCTCTTCAGCGCCGACTCCAGAGTGAGGCCCGTGAGGATCAACACGCCGGTCGCACCAACGCGGTGCGCAGCGACCATGTCGTAATCAGTCGCGTCGCCGATGACCACAACGGGGTCCGCCGGTCCCGCTGATAGGGCTGACGCCCGGCGGATCGCTTCTTCGAACAGGAACGGCTCGGGTTTTCCCACACACACCGCACGCTGCTCCGTCGCGACCTCGATCGCCGCGACGATCGTCCCCGCTCCCGGCAGCAGCCGGCCCTCGACGGGATACGCGCGGTCGCGATTGCTGCAGACGAAACGCGCGCCCGCGAGGATCCAGCGCTGCGCCTCCGCGAGCTTCGCGTAGGTGAAATGCAGGTCGAGGCCGACGACCACCGTGTCACCGACGGAAGGCAGCGCGAGGCTCACCAGGTAACGGCGCATCGCGCCGGGATCCACGCCGTCGGCAACGGCCGCGGGAGGTGGCTCGGTCCCTGGGAGCGTGTCCGCGTCGCGCACGCTGATGCCCACCGCGCGGATCTCCTCGCGCAACCCATCGGCGCCGATCACCAGCACATCCTTGGGCTTCGGCGTGAGGCGCTCGAGATAGTGCGCGGTCGCGTAGGCGCTCGTGATCACGTGGTCGAGGTCGCCGCCAAGGCCGAGCCGCGAGAGACGCGCGACATACTCGTCACGCGTCGCGGTCGAGTTGTTCGTCGCGAAGAAGACCTGCCACCCCGCCTTCCGGAGGCGCTCGAGTGTCTCCTTCGCGTGTGGCATGACGTCGCTCCCTCGGTAGAGCACGCCGTCCATGTCGAAGATCGCGACCGGCATCAGTGAGGAAGGCTAGGGTTTCCGGGCTGCAGCGTCTTTGACGGGCCTGCGGAAACTATGCGGTCGGCGGCTTCTTCTTTCCGCGCGAGCGATACGCACGCCACGCCTTGCCCGCGGTCGTGTCACCGTGGCGGTTCTCAACGTAGTTGTCGGCACGCGTGAAGAGCATGGCCAGGATCGCGGCGAGCGCGAGCTTCCAGACCTGGAAGAAGATCAGACGGAGGCATCCCATCAAACAACAGCCCACGGCCCGACTCTAGCGATTCGCGTGCCAGCGAGCGGCGTGGCGCGGCCCGGTCCACCATGAGCGTGTGGCGAACGAGCCGACCCGTGTCATGCGGTCGCTGCGCGTCGTCCGGCGCTTCTCAGAGGAAGCGGTCCTCGACCTTGTGCTTGAGGACATGCTCGAGGTCGCGCGGTGGACCGGGACGACGAAGAACACGCAACCGTGGCACCTCGTCGTTGTGCGCGAGAAGGAAACGCTGCGCGCGCTCGCGAAGCTTGGGCAGTTCGCCAGTCACATCGCCGGCGCGAACGTCGCGATCGCCCTCGCCATGGACGGCCGCAACAACGCCTTCGACTGCGGACGCCTCGCCGAACGGCTCATGCTGGCGGCGTGGTCGCACGGCGTCGGGTCGTGCATCGGCTCGATCTGGCCCGACGACAACGAGCTCGCCGCGAAGGAGCTTCTCGGCGTCCCGAAGGAGCGCTGGCTGCATCAGGTCATCTCGTTCGGATATCCCGCGGACGCTCATGCGACACGAGTGAGCGCGACGCCAGGGGCGGCACGAATGCTTCCGTCGATCGGGCGCCGTCCTCGCTCCGACCTCGTGTCGTGGGAGCGCTTCGGCAAGACGTCCTAGGGATCAGGCAGCCGTCTGGAGCTCCGACAGTCGCGCGGAGAGCACACGGATGATCGCGAGTGCGACCTGTGGCCGGTCGCGCAGGATCGCCTCGAACTCGCGGCGCGCGATGGCGAGGACGCGCACATCACCTTCGCAGACCAGACCCGCGATGCGCGGATGTGCCGTCACGACGGCCATCTCGCCGATCGCCTCCCCCGCGCCGCGGCGCGCGATGACGCGTTGATCGGCGCCCACGACGACGCGGACCGATCCCGCGACGATCACGTACATCCGGTCGCCGGCGTCGCCCTCGCGAGCCAGCACGGCACCGTCCGCGTGAAGCTCTTCATGCGCAAGGGTCGCGACCTGCTTGAGGTCGCCGGGCGAAAGCGTTCCGAAGAGGCTCACCTTCCGAAGGAACAGGACGCGCTCCACCATCGAGATCGTCGGCATCGTTTCCACTGCGTCACCTCCAAAGATCGCGCGACGCGCGGCGTCGCGCACCAGCTCGTCAGGATCGCTAGTCGAGAGTGCGTGCAATACGTCGTCCGCCGTGGGTTCCACGCGCGTGGTTTTTTCCCACAGCGGCATCAATGTTCGAAGCAGGTCACCGCCCTGTGCCTCGAGCAGCTCGACGGCGCTCGCGCGCGTGTCGCGCGAGGGACTCTCGAGCCATTCGAAGATCAGGGCGACCCGTTCGCGACCGGCCAGCGCGAGCGCGGCGACGACAGCGCGCCGCGCGGGAGCGAGCGCGCGTTCACGGATGGCGTCGACCACAAGGGCTCGGACCTCGTCCGCCGGCGCGCCGAGCCGTCGCACGGACTCCACGTCCCGGCGTGCGTCGGCGACGGCTTCGCGCGCTCGCTCGGCGAGGTGTGCCCGAGCGGCCGTGGTCCCGAGGGCGGCGAGAGCGCGGACGGCCGCATCCGCCACCGCCGTGTCGGGATCCTCGAGCAGAGAAACCAGGAGCGTCTCGTCGACGTTGGATTCGTGAAGACGCGCTCTCGCCAGCCGATCCACGGCCAAGCGCCGAACGACGTCATCCTCGTCGCGGATCAGAGCGAAAAGCAGGTCCATCGGAGCATCGGCCAGCTCCGAGATGACCGCCGCCACAGCGCGACGGACCTCGACATCGCCGTCGCGCGCGAGCAGCACGAGATCCGAGTTCCCGGTCGCGACTGCAACGCGCACGCGGATCGATGGATCGCCGTCGCGCGCAAGCGGCGCGAGCGGCTCGGTCACCCCGAGAGCGGCGAGCGCCGCGACGGCCGACGTGCGCACCTCGGTGTCGTCGTCGTAAAGAGCCGTGATCAGCGCCGGCACCGTCGAGACGAGCGCGAGATCGCGAAGGATGGCGGCGGACACTCGGCGCACCGACGCGTCGGATGAACGCAGGCCCTCGAGCGTGACGCGCAGCGCGTCCGCGTCCGTGCGGAGCGCGCCGAACGGGTCGTCATCCGGCAGGAAGGCTTGCGGCCAGCCGGCGCGCAGCGCGTCGGCAAGTGCCCGCCCGTATGCCGGTCGGGTGCGCCACAGAAGTCCGACCGTCGCGAGCGACGCGACGATGCCAGCGAGCGCCAACGCGCGCGGATCGATCGTGTCGCCCACAAGTAAAACGACACCCGCGAGCGCGATGCCGGCCTGGCCCGGGACACCCTCCATGAACGCGCGGATCTGATCGCGGCGCTCGGGCGGCACGGGGTTGAACAGAGCCTGGTATGCGGTGTCGGCGATGCCCGACAGCCACACGGTCTGCGCGAAGCGCGCCGCGACGAGCACCGCGAATGCTCCGCTCACCGCGATCGCCGCGAATCCCGCGAGATAGACGGCGCCGAGTCCGACGATCGCGTTCACGATGCCGATGCGCGCATACAGCCGGTTCGCGACGAAGAGAGACGCGAGAAGCGCGACGATCGTGGTCGCTCCGTTGAACAGACCGAGGAAGGCGGCGAGCTCCGCCGCGTCCGCGTACGTGGCTCGCGCGCCGCGGCTGAACGGCAGCGCCAGCGAGAAATACAGGAGCGAGAACACGACGAGCGCGACGGCGAGCAGCCGGAGGAGCGAGGACGCGCGAACGACCTCGAAGCCGCGCCGCATTTCGTCGATCAGACCGTGCGCCTCGGACGGCTCGACGGAGCGCGGCAGGCGTCGCCGCAGCGCGAAGGCGATGAGCGCCGCGACGACGAGCGTGACCCCCCAAATCACGAGGAAGTCGGCGACGGCCACCGCGCGCACCGTGACGGTGACAGCGACGCTTCCGACGACCGTGCCCGCGATCTTCGCCGCGTTGAGTAGTGGAAAGACGCGCTTGGCCTGCCGGACATCGCACACCGCGCCCGCGATCCCCCACGCGCCGATGCCCTGCAGCGTCGTGACGACGTTCATGCCGAGCCAGATCACCGCGTACGACCAGGGCAGGCCGGTCGCGGCCAGCATGCGCTCGACGCCGACGGCGGCCGCGAGGACCAGGGGCAGGATGACGTAGAGGCGCGCCCGGTCGCCGCCCGCGAGCAGCGCGCTCGCGACGAGCGTGCACGCGAACGTGGTCGCGCCGAGCGCGACGTATAGGAGCGGCAGCTGCGCGAGATCGAAGTTCGCGAAGAGGAGTGCCTCGCTCGCGGTCGCGCCGAGGGCGCCACCGGCGGCGGTCGCCAGCATGAGCGCACCGAGAGCCGCCACGAGCCGGCCCTCGCCGGGCGCGATGTTGACGATGCGACGCACCGCCAGCAACCTCAGGTCGACGCGCTCGCGGCGGTGCCCATCCCCTCAGTGATCATCTCGCGGATCCGCTTGGTCCCGTCGCCGAAGAACTTGCGCGCCATCACGGCGACCGCGCCGTCCTTGAGCGCGGCGATCGGTCCCGAGTTCTCCCACGAGAGGTAGACATCGTTGAGCGTGCCCCCACCTTCGGCGCGGAGCCGATCGGTGCGGTACAGGTGCCCAACGAAGGGGAACTCCATATATGTCGTCATGAAGTCGGGGATGTCGCATGCGGTGATGCGAAAGACGGTCTTCCCCTCGAGGTCCTTCCCGTGACGGCAATGGAATTCGGCGCCGAGATAGGTGCCCTTCGCCCCTGGGATCATGTCGACCCGCGCGACGCCGAGGTAGCGCTTGCGCGACTCGGGCTCCATCAGCAGGCGCCAGACCTGCTCCGGCGGACCGTCGAAGCGATATTGGATGTGTAGCCTGGCCTCGTCTGGCTTCACCTCGATGACACGATCCTTCAGCGCGCGTTCCTTCACGCTCACGAGATCCGCATACGAGGCCTCGACGGCGCCGACGTCGTAGGTCTGCGGCGCGGCGACGAATCCGGCGCGCGCCGGCGCCGGCCAGCCGGCGAGCGTCGCGTCGGTCGCGAAGACGTACTCGCGCAGCGGCACGGTGTTCTTTGCAAGCCGGTGGACCAGATTCACGTCGGTCCCGTAGAGCTGGACCGCTGTGCCGATCTGCTGGCGCGAGAACTCACCGCGATGGACGATGAACTTGAGGCCGAGGTCGCCCGCGCTCGCGCACGCGCGGCACGGGCAGGTCGACAGCTCGCGGATGTCGCGGAGCCGATGATGAAAGCGGCCGAAGGTGTCGTGGAGCCAGGCGACGATCTCGGGATCGGTGCGCTCCGTGGTCGCGCAGAGCGCATCACCCTCGAGCTGATCGATGTGCAACCGCCCGTCGAAGGAGGTCGCGATGGTCTCGATGAGCTCGCGGAGGATCTCGATCGAGTGCTCGTGCTCCGTCCCCGCCATGTACGACGTGTATCCAGAGATGTCCGCGAGCACGAGGGTTCCCTGGGTGGCAGGCATGCGGCGATTATCAGGCCGGTGCGGCAGACCTCACGACCGGCAGGGTGTGCATCGCGTGGGGAACGAGCAGGACCGAGGCGCGTGTGGGGCGGCCGATGTGCTCGTAGGCGATGTCGAGCGCCTCTTCGACGTCCACCGCGGCTCGCATCTTCGCAAGTCGCACGGCCTCGGGCGCCTCGGACGCGGCGACGATCACCATGCAGTGCTGCAGCGTGAGCGCGACCATCACCGCTCGCTGTTCGCCGCCCGCAAAGTTCCGTCGCGCCTCTTCGACCACAGCGGCGGGTGACTCCGCACGTTCGAGCGCCGCCAGGAAGCGCTGCTCCCCCGCGCCTTCGCCCGCGCCCTCATCGAGCTGCGCCGGAATGATGATCGCGCCACCCTCGCGCACGACCGGCGTGGGCGCGAAGCGCAGGTACGTCGCGGCGCGCGAGGCCTGATAGAGGTTTACGTCCTTCGGCTTGCCAACACCGGCGATCACGATGTCGTACTGCTTGTCGATCGCCTGCGTGTACAGCTGCGCGGCGACTGCCGCGAGATCGCGGAGGACGTCGTCAGGCGTTCCAGCGGCCATCGCGACGACGCGCCCCTGATCGTCGGCGACTACATTCAGGCAGAACGCGAGTCCCGCGCGGCGGGCAATCTCGTTCACCGTCTCGTGGAACGGATTGCCTTCGAGCTTCGCGATGCGTACCCCCGGGTCTTCTAGGAACCGCATGCCATGCGTCGCTGTGATCGTCGGCTCACCAGCGCAGCCGATCGCCACGGTCTTCCGTCCGCCGGACCAGCCCGCGTATTGATGTGGCTCGACGATGCCGGTCGCAACGACGAGGTCGGCGTCCTTCACGAGCGCCTGTGTCGATCCGGGTACGCCGTAGGGTGGGATGGAACCGAGATCGGCCCATTGGGCGGGATCGCGTCCGTCCGAATCCACCACGCGAACGCGATCCACCACGGCGCCGAGCT
>JANMWW010000137.1:0-5287 GCA_031394155.1 Chloroflexota bacterium
CCGGTCTGGCGATGGTCGCAGGCTCAGTCCTCGCGCCGCGGCTGCTCCGCGGTCGGCCGATGGGCCAATCGATGATCTGGAGCATCGTGATCTCCGGGATCGCCGCGCTCGCCAGCTCCGTCACAGGTGATTGGCGCCTGATCACCACGGGCTTCACCGCGCGTGAGATCGCCTGGCAGCTCTTCATCATCTACGCGTTCATCCCGCGCCAGCGCGTGCCGGCGCATCTGCGCGGCCGCGCGAACGGCGCGTTCCGCACGATCGTGCTGATCTCGAACTCCGCCTCCCCCGCGGTGCTTTCGGCCATCGTCCTGTTCGCCTCGAGCGCGGCGGCGTTCGCCGTCGCCGGCGCTCTTTCATTTGCGGCGGCTGGCGTCGGCGCGCTCACGCCACTGCGCGAGTACGCCGCGCGCGAACCAGTGGACGATGAAACCGGGTCAGTGACGGGGTAGGTTCGCGAGATCGGCGAGCTCGTCGACGATCTCACGGAAATGCACGCGAAAGAGCACGCCGTGCCCCGGAAGATCTGGGTCGAAATGCGCGCGGGCCCCTGGGATGTGGCTCGCGAGCCATCGGCCGTGCTGCGGGGGCACGGCCACGTCTTTCTCCCCACCCCAAACCGCGACCGGGCAGCGGATGAGCGCCGGATCGAAGCCCCACGGGCGCATGAATGCGAGATCGTCGTCGCGCCAGCCCTGCGTGCCGTGTTGGAGCCCACGGCGAAGGGTCGACGCGAGGAACTCTCGGAACGCCACGATGTCCGCGGCCGCGGGATCACGCAGCGCCACTTCGTCGAGCGGTTGCGGCTGCATTCCCGCGAGCTCCGGGGCTTGCTTCTCGAGCAGGAGCGCATGCGGTGCGCCGCCTGCGATCGCGAGCGAATACTCCTCCGTGTTGCTCTCTTCCATGCCCGCGAAAAAATCGAGGTCGGCTGGGCCGAACGGTGCGAACCCCGACACTGAAGCGACAGCGAGACACTGGTCCGGCATCGCCGCTGCACATGCGAGACCGTGGGGTCCGCCACCCGACCAGCCGATCGTCACGAACTCATCCGCCCCGATCGCGTCAAGGACCGCGGCAACGTCGCGCGCCGCGTCAGCGACCGACCGCCCCGGATCGGCGGTCGACCGGCCGAAGCCGGGACGCGAGTAGTGCACCATTCGGAAGCCTCGGCTGCGGGCAGCAGCTGCGAGCGGGCCGAACGACGCCGCACCGCCTGGGGATCCGGTGTTGAACACCAGTGGAACTCCCGACTCCGGGCCGGTCGTCAGGACTTCGAGGATCCGGCCTTCGCCAAGCGGCACGTCCCGCCATGACTCGAGGAGAACCATGTGCTCGCATCCTCCCGCCCCGTAGCCACGACGCCGTCGGCAGCCTACCTTCCCGCGAGCGCGGGCGGTGATGGACGATGGCTCTTAGGTTCGCCTAGATTTACGGCATTCCCACGACGACCGTCGCGCCGACCAAACGCGAGGATTGGCTCACGCTCGGTGAAGCCAGCCGCGTTCTTGGCGTGGACCCCGACACGCTGCGTCGCTGGGCGGACAACGGCAAAGTCGATGTCTTCACGACGCCGGGTCGCCATCGTCGCTTCCTGAAGGCGTCGATCGACGCGATGCTGCCCGGCTCGCGCCGCGCGCGCCGGCCCTCCCTGTCTTCGATCGACGAGCCACCAGACCGCATCGCTGCGGAGTTCCGCAAGCGCGTGCGCACCGAGCTCAGCGATCAGGACTGGCGATCACGATTCGATGAAGGATCACTGCGCTGGTTCCGCGAGCGAGGCGTGCGCATGAGCGATCTGCTGATCGGCTCGATCGACACGAGGGCGCGGGCTGGTCGCGAACAGCTGCTGGGGCAGGCCGAGCTGCTCGGCCGCGAATACGGCGTCGAGGCCAAGCGCGCCGGCCTATCGCTGGGGGAAGCGACCCAGGCCTTCCTGTTCTTCCGGGCGCGCTTCATGGCTGAGATCGCTCAGGTCGCCCGGCGGCGCTCGCTCGAGACCGCGCAAGCCGCATCGCTGTTCACGGAAGCGGATCGCGCGCTTGATCGGATCATCCTCGCGCTCATCGCGGGGCACCAGGCCTGATGGACCTCACTCACGCGCGAAAGCGCGCCATCGACGCGATCGATCAACGCCGCGACGCGCTGATCGCGCTCTCCCTCGCGATCCACCGCACGCCGGAGCTCGGTTATCAGGAGCGAGAGGCCAGCCTGCGCCTCACGGAGTTTCTGGAGGGCGACGGCTTCAAGGTGGCGCGCGGTTATCGCGGCGTCGAGACCGCATACCGCGGCGACGTGCAGGGCAAGACCGAGGGTTCACGTGTCGCGATCCTCGCCGAGTACGACGCGCTGGCTGACCTCGGGCACGGCTGCGGGCACAACCTCATCGCGATGATCGGCACGGCGGCGGCCGTCGCGGTACATGAGGTGATGGACGAGTTACCCGGCAGTCTGGCCGCGATCGGGACGCCCGCGGAAGAGGGCGGCGGTGGCAAGGTCGCGCTCATCCGCGCGGGCGGGTTCGACGACGTGGACGCCGCGATGATGATCCACCCGACCAGCGGGCGATCGCTTGCGGGACGTCACTCGCTGGCATCCAACCGAGTCCTCGTCGAGTACTTCGGCAAATCAGCGCATGCGGCATCGCAGCCCGACCAGGGCGTGAACGCCCTCGACGCGATGATCCAGCTCTTCAACGGCGTCAATGCGATGCGGCAGCAACTGCGGCCGGACGCGCGCGTGCACGGGATCATCGCGAAGGGAGGCAGCGCCGCGAACGTCATCCCGGATCACACCGTTGGACGCTTCAGCGTGCGCGCCCTCGACCGCCGCTACCAGCAGGAGGTCCTCCGCCGTTTCATCGCGTGCGCCGAAGGCGCCGCGACTGCGACCGGCGCGACCGTGAAGGTGAGCGTTGACGAGAATGCCGGCTACGAGAACATGGTCTTCTCGTCACCGATGGCCGAGCGCTGGACGAGCCACATGCGGTCGCTCGGCATGCAGGTCTTCGACGCTCGCGACGACGAGCGAGTGGGCTCGACCGACATGGGGAATGTCATGCAGGTCCTGCCGGGGATCCATCCGTACATCGCGATCTCCGATCAAACGATCCCCGGCCACTCGACCGCTTTCCGCGATCACGCGGCGACACCCGAGGCGCTGGACCGCGCGCTCGTCGCGGCGAAGGCCTTGGCGCTGACCGCGATCGACGTGCTCGGCGATCCTGCGCTCCTCAAGAGCGCGCGGGCGGAATTCGACGAGCGCCGCGCCGCGGGCACCGTGAAGGGGCGTCCATAGCGCTCGGTCGCGAGGCTCGCATCCTGTTCGGCGCCCAGGTCCTCTGGGGTGTCGGCTTCGGGCTCTTCGCGACGCTCTCACCGCTGTTCCTCCAGGACCTCGGCGCGACCGCGACCGACATCGGGCTCGTGTTCGGCGCGGGCAACGTGATCGCCGCGATGACGTTCGTACCGATCGGGCTCGCGGCGGACCGCTGGGGCGGTAAACGGATGATGGTCGGCACGTGGGTCGTGTCGATGATCGGAGCGGCCGCATTCCTCCCGTTGACCGACTGGCACGGCGCCTTCATCGGATCGGTCCTCTACTGGATCGGCAGCGCCGCCTTCCCGCTTCTGTCCGCGCATCTCGCGTCGAGCACTCCGCGTCATCGCCTCGGGACCGAGCTCGGCATCGTGTACGGCGCGTTCTTTCTCGGTACGATCCTCGCCTCACCGTTCGCGGGATCTGTCGCGGCGACATTCGGCCTGCGCGGCGGCATTGCGATCGGCGTCGTCGCCTTCGTGCTGTCCGCGGCGATCACCTTCTGGCTCAAGAGCATCCCTGCGCACCCTCCTGTCGAATCCCCGCCGCTTCCGCGAGCGTTCTGGACCCTCATGGCCGTCACGCCGCTCGCCTCGTTCGTTGCCGTGATCGTGAACCCGCTCTTTCCCGTCTACGTTCACGACATCGCCGCGGTGCCGCTCGAGGGCGTGGGGATCTTCGTCGGGCTGGTCGCCCTCGGCGCGGCGCTCTCGTCCGGCATCAACGGACGGATCGCCGATGTCATCGGTCCGGTCCCAGCGATCGTCGGCGCCGGCGCGGTGCTGACGCTTGGCGCATCGATCGTCGCGCTCTCGGGTCACAACCAGGTGACCCTTGGCCTCGGTTCGCTCTTCCTTGGGACTCAGACCGCGGCGAACCCGGTGCTCATCTCGGCGCTCGCGCGCGTCCTTCCGCCGGCCCGCGCGGGCCTCGGGTACAGCGGGTTCCAGCTCGTGTACGCGCTCGGCTTCGGCGGCGGCGGGCTCGTATCCGGCCTGCTCTACGACGCGGACCCGCTGCTCCCGCTCCTCGTCCAGATCGCGCTCGCCATCCCGGTCACCGCAGCGGTCGCCGTGATCGTCGGACGCGTGGTGCGCTCTCGTGAAGCGCTAGCCTCGCCGCGGTGAAAGACGACGCGCTCGCGAAGATGGATGACGCGCACGCCGCCATCGTTGACGCCTTCACGGCCATGCCCGACGGTGCGCTCGCGTGGCTCAAGCCGGGAGACGATTACGCGATCGGCGGGATCGTGATCCACCTCCTCAGCTCGCTCGATGGGTACATCGGGACGCTGGCGGCGATGGGGGCCGCCGACTACCGCGACACCGAGGGGCCTGCTGAGGACGATGCGGTCGTCGACGCACAGCTCGCGCACGCGCGACGCGGCCTCGCGCCGGCCGAGCGCGCGGCGACGTTCGCCGAGATGAAGACGAAACACCTTTCCCTAGCGGACCTGGCGCGGCGGGCAGCCGACTCGCAGTTCGACGCGCTCGTCGGCATCACCTACCCGGGCGACGACGTCCCCTATCCGACGAGCGTGGCGCTGGTCGTGCAATGGATGACCGAGCATTACGCGGAGCACGTCCCCCACGCGCAGGCGCTGTTCGCGGAGTGGAAGAAGGCTCGCTAGGCTACGCAGGCGACCAAGACCCACATCACGGGAGTTTGAATGCTCGTCGCGAAGGATCGTCCGACAACGAATGCGGCCCTGCTGTCGTGGGTCGATGACGTCGCGAAGATGTGCAAGCCGGATCGGATCTATTGGGTCGACGGCACGGAACAGGAAGCCAAAGCGTTCACCGCAGAGGCCGTTTCGACGGGCGTGCTCATCCCGCTGGATCCCGTGAAACGGCCGAACTCGTACTACAGCCGCAGCAACCCCAACGACGTCGCGCGGACCGAGGAGCTCACCTTCGTCTGCACCCCGACGAAAGAGGAAGCCGGGCCGACCAACAACTGGATGGCGCCG
>JANMWW010000164.1:0-2934 GCA_031394155.1 Chloroflexota bacterium
CGGCGATCTCGTGGTGCTGCTCGCGGCAGGCACCGGCTACTCGTGGGCCGCGACCTGCGTTCGGTGGGGCCGCGCATGACGATGCAGCCAGGGCCCGACGGCCTGCGCGTCCCGATCGCCACGCCTGAATACGGCGCGGCCTCGTGGCTGGCGAAGCGCGCATGGCTCCACTCCGGCCGCGAGGCGCTGGTCGAAGGGAATCGGAGCTACACCTACGGCGAGCTCGATACGCGCGTGACGCGCCTCGCGAACGTCCTGCGCGACACATTCGGCGTCGGCCGCATGGACCGCGTTGCGACGCTGACCGCGAACTGCACGGAGTTCGTCGAGCTCTTCTTCGCGACCGCGCGGATCGGCGCGCTGCTCGCGCCGCTCAACTGGCGTCTCGCGCCGACCGAGCTCGATCACCAGCTGTCGGACTCCGGTGCTGCCGTCCTGTTCATCGGCGAGGAGCACCGGGAGCTCGCCGCGAAGCTAAAAATCAATCCCGCGAAAGGCGTCGTCCGCATAGGACAGGAATATGAGCAGCTCATCGCTTCAAGCTCGACCGATGCGGTGCCGCTCGACGCGCAGGCGCGATTCAACGATCCGCACCTGATCCTGTACACCGCCGGAACCACCGGACATCCGAAGGGCGCGGTCCTCACGCACGCGAACGTGTTCTGGAACATCCAGAACGTCAGCGCGCCGGCCGGCCTCGGACCCGATGACACGACCATCAGCCTGCTGCCGTTCTTCCACTCCGGCGGGATCGGCCTGTATCTGATCCCGACGCTGTATATCGGCGGGCGCGTGGCGATCATGCGCAAGTTCGAGCCGGACGTGCTGCTCGATCTCGTTGCGCGCTTCGGCGTCCGGGTCATCTTCGGCGTGCCCGCGATCTGGCTCGAGCTGCTCAAGCGGCCGGACTTCGATCGCGCGCACTTCCCCACCGTGACGTACTGCATCTCGGGCGGCGCACCGCATCCGATGGCGGTGATGGAGGCGGTCGCGCAGCGCGGCTTCGGATTCCTGCAGGGGTACGGCCTCACCGAGACGTCGCCCGGCGGCACACTGATGCCGGTCGAGGACTGGCGCCGCAAGCTCGCGACCGCGGGCAAGCCGTTCCTGCACGTCGAGATGCGCGTCGCCAACGACGACGGCACGCCCGGCCGAGCCGATCAGATCGGCGAAGTCCAGTTCCGCGGTCCGAATGTCTTCGCCGGCTACTGGCGGCGGCCGGACGCGACGGCCGACGCGTTCACAGAGGACGGTTGGTTCAAGACAGGCGACCTCGGTCGCATCGACGACGAGGGATTCCTCACGCTCGTCGATCGACAGAAGGACATGGTCATCAGCGGCGGCGAGAACGTGTACTCGGCCGAGGTGGAGGACGTTCTCTTCGCGCACCCCGCAGTGGCGGAGGCCGCGATCATCGGTGTGGCCGACGAGCGGTGGGGCGAAGCGGTCTGCGCCGTCGTCGCGCTTCGGCCGAACGCCTCCGCGAGCGCGGAGGAGCTGATCGCGTTCTGCCGCGCGCGGCTCGCCAAGTTCAAGACCCCAAAGACGGTCGTTTTCGTGAACGCCCTCCCGCGTAACGCAGCGGGGAAGGTGCTGAAGAGACAGCTGCGCCTGGAGGTGCGCTCACGAGAGCAGATCAAGACGTAGATCGCGTGCCGCGACCACACCACATTCAGAAGGGAAGACAAATGCGCATACATCGCTTCGTGACCGCTCTCGTCGCGCTTGGCCTGCTGGCCGGCGCGTGCGGTGGCACACCCAGCACGACGACGCCAACGGCAACGACGGCCGCCACCGCGACCACGGCGAAGGCGCCGATCAAGCTCGGCGCCATTCTCCCGCTCAGCGGACCGTCGGCCGCGACCGGCCAGGACATGAAGGACGGCTACGAGTTGGCCGTCGAGCAGATCAACGCCGCGGGCGGCGTCAACGGCGCGAACGTTCAGGTCATCTACGAAGACGACAAGAACGATCCCGCGACCGCCGTCGCCTCGTGGGAGAAGCTCGTCAACAGCGACAAGGTCGAGATCATGATGGGCGGCCTTGCGTCGACCATCAGCCTCGCGCTCGTCGAGCCCGCCAAGAAGGCGGGCCTTCCGATGGCCTGGACCGGCGCGGCATCGACCCTGTTCGAGCAGGGCATGAAGGACGAGGCCTACTTCTTCCACTACCACCCGTGGGAGTACCAGAACGGGCTCTCCGCATATGCCTTCCTGAAGTCGACGCCGATCAAGAAGTGGGCGATCGTCCACGAGGACGGCGCCTTCGGGACCGGCGCGGCCAAGGGCTTCAAGGAAGACTTCCCCAAGCAGGCTCCGGGCGCTGAGGTCGTCATCGCCGAAGCGTTCAAGACCGGGTCCACCGACTTCACCGCATTGCTGAACCGCGTCAAGGCGTCGGGCGCCGAGGGTCTCATCCTCGTGCCGTTCGCCGGCGACGTCATCCCGTTCCTCACCCAGATGAAGGAAGTCGGCTACAAGCCGAAGCTGACCTACGCATCACCGCCGTCGTTCCCGCCGGACTTCGGCAAGTCGCCGGTCGCGGACGGCGTCGCGGGTCTGACACTCTGGACCGCCGACATCCCCGCTCCCGCGTCGAAAAAGTTCGTCGCGGACTTCACCAAGAAGTACAACCACGCGCCGGTCAGCTACTGGTCGGCGCTCGCGTTCACGAATGTCGTCACGGCCACCAACGCGCTGGCGAAGGCGGGCTCGGGCAACAAGGCCGCCTGGATCACCGCCATGGAGGCCACGAGCTACGACTCGCCGCTCGGCCCGACCCTGAAGTTCACACCGAGCAACTTCACAAAGCACCAGGGCTTCACGAGCCTGGTGTCCTTCCAATGGCAGTCCGGGAAGCAGGAGATCGTGTTCCCCGAGAACCTGTCCACCGCGAAGCTGAAGTAACGGAGTAAAGGAGAGCGTGGAGGCGCTG
>JANMWW010000170.1:0-1947 GCA_031394155.1 Chloroflexota bacterium
GGCGCGGCAGCTGCCGTGCGACGGTCGGGTCGATCGGGTCGACCAGACGCTTGTTGCCACGACGGAACGAACGAGGCGCGCTGGCCGCGCCATCGGCGTGCGGCGCGAGCGTCATCAACGGACGTCCGCTGACGCTCGACAGGATCCGCGCGAGCTCGATCTCGGGAACGACCTTCGAGCGGATCACCGCGGCCGAAAGGAGTTCACGCGGTGCGCGCGACGCGATGAGCGTGTCGAGCTGTTGGTCGGTGACGACCCGCGCCATGAGCAGGGCCTGTCCGAGCTCGCGCTCTTTCGCGGTCAGCGCCGGCGGTGCGACGCGGCGACGAAGCTGCTGCTGCGCCGCGGTGCGCAGGACCTTGAGCATCTCCTGCGGCGGCGTGTCCTTACTGATGTGTCCGACCGCACCGACGGCGATCGCGAGATCGCGGATGCCGGGGTCGAGCGTGAGGAAGACGATCGCGGTGTCCGGGATCAGCGTCTTCAGCTCGCGGGCCACTTCGAGTCCGGTCTTCCCGGGCATCGAGTTGTCGAGGACGATGAGGTCCGGTTTCAGAGCGAGTGCCTGCTTAATTCCGTCGTTCCCGTCGACGGCCTCGCCGACGACGACGAAGTCGCCCTCGGGTGCCAGGAGCGAGCGGATGCCCTCGCGGATCGCGAGGTGGTCGTCGACGATGAGAACCCGGGTCGCCATGGGGATAGCCTCGGTTTTTGGCGCTATCGGGGTATCCGCCTGCGGGTGGACGTTGGTATGAGAGGTATGTCGCGATTCCCTACACGGTGGGCATCAGAGCGACAGCCTGCTCGCTCGCTCGACCTACTCCTATCTAATAGGTGTCATGGCAGCCTCGAAGGTGCTTCTGGTGGTGGCTCATCCGGTCATCGCATCGGGGATCGAGACCCTGCTCAAGCTGGATGGCGACTTCGACGTCAAGCGCGTCGCGAGCCTGAGCGAGGCCGCGAGCCTGCGCGAATGGGGAGCGCAGGTCGCGCTGGTGGACGGCACGCTGCTGAACGGAACGTCCGAGGCGAGCATCGGCGTGCCCGCATATGTGCTCAGTGGATCAGAGCGCGATGGCCGTCAGCTTTCGCGCAAGCTCGACGATTCACGCGGATGGCTCCGCAAAGATGCGACGGGGCGCGAGCTGGTCGCGGCGATCGAGTCCGTGCTGCGCGGTGAGACTCACAGCGAAGACGGGCTCGGCACGTGGGGTCGCGTGACCGTCGCCATCCTGTGCATCGTGGTGCTCGCGCTGGCCGCATATCTGGTGTGGCTGGCTGTGTATTGATGGATCGCCGAACTCGGCCCCGGCGCTCAGGGCCCTAGAATCGCCGCATGCCAACAAGAGTTCTCCTCGTCGATGACCACGAGCTGGTCCGTCAGGGCATCGCCGCAATGCTCCATTCCGCAACGGATCTCCTGGTCGTGGGCGAAGCGCGCAGCGGGCGCGAAGCGCTCGAGGTCGCCCGGCGCGAGCTTCCCGACGTAGTCCTCATGGACGTGAAGATGCCGGACATGGACGGCCTTGAGGCGACGCGCAAGATCAAGGAAGAGCGCGCGCGCACCGCCGTGATCATGCTGACGATGCACGACAACCCTTCGTACCTGCGCGACGCAGTTCGCGCGGGTGCCGCGGGCTATTTGTTGAAGGACGTCTCGAAGGACGAGCTCGTCGACGCGATCCGCCAGGTCGCGACCGGCGGCGCGTTCATCGAGTCGCAGATGCTCAGAGGGATGCTCAGCGAGATGAAGCCGGCATCTGGCACGGCGAGCGGCGCTGGGAAGAATCTGACAAAGCGCGAGCGCGAGATCCTGGCACTCGTCGCGGAGGGCATGAGCAACCGCGAGATCGCGGATCGCCTCGTGCTTTCTCCGGAGACGGTCAAGAGCCACGTTGCAGCGATCCTCGAGAAGCTGAACGTCTCGGACCGCACCCAGGCCGCGAT
>JANMWW010000202.1:0-5288 GCA_031394155.1 Chloroflexota bacterium
TCTCACGGGGCATGAAGCAGAAGATGGCCATTGCCCGCGCAGCCCTGCACGAGCCGCGGATCATGTTCCTTGACGAGCCCACGACCGGTCTGGACCCCGACGCCGCGAAGACCGTGCGCGAGTTCATCATCGCGCTCCGCGGCGAAGGCCGGACCGTGTTCCTCTGCACGCATAACCTCGACGAAGCGGACCGTCTCTGCGACCGCATCGCGTTCTTCCGGCACAAGGTCATCCGCATCGACACGCCGGATCACCTGCGCGCCGAGCTCTATGGCCGCGCAACGGAATTCCGCCTCATGCCATCGCCACGCGCGGAGGATCTCGCGCGCGTGCTCGCGGTGGAGGGCGTCCGCGACGCGCACCTCGAGAACGGCTCGATCATCGTCGAAGCCTCCGACCCGCTGCGGACGAATCCGCTCCTCGTGCGTACGTTGCTCGACGGCGGCGCGGAGATCGCCTTCGTGACCGAGCGCAAGCCGCATCTCGAGGACGTCTACCTGCGCATCGTCGAGGGACAGATATGAGCGAGGAATGGCTGTGCCATGACGAGCGAATCCACCAGTCCTGAGCGCGTCTCGACGCGAAGCGGCGAGATTGGGTGGGTGGCAAAGCGTCCCGATCGCCGCACGCTCGTGCGCGCGGTCTGCGTGCGCGAGTGGCGCGAGGCGGCGTCGAACAAGCTCCTCGTCGGGATGACCCTGCTCCCGCCGCTGGTCATCCTCGCCGCAGGGATCGTCGCGGTGGCGGCTGCCGCGGTGAATCCACCGAGCGAGCGCGACGTGCAGGCGCTCTACGCTGCCGCCCCGGCCGTTGCGGGCCTGGACCCGAAGGAGGCCGTGCAAGGATTCATCGCTACGTACTTCCTGATCCTCTTCATGCTCATTCCGACCGTCGTGCCGCTCACCATGGCGATCTACTCGGTCATCGGCGAGAAAGCGTCGCGCACGCTCGAGCCGCTTCTCGCGGCGCCCGTGGGTGTGGGCGAGCTGCTGTTCGCGAAGTGCCTCGCGTCGACCATCCCTTCGGTCATCGTCACGTGGATCGCGTACGCGATCTACCTGACCAGCGTGTCGAGCCTCGGCAGCCAGGCCGCGGTGAACGCCGTGACAGCGCCGCGCTGGATCCTGGCGATCGTCGTGATGGTGCCGCTGCTCACGCTCCTGTCGGTGAACCTCGGCATCCTCATCTCAACGCGCGTGAACGATGTGCGCGTCGCGCAGCAGATCGGCGGCCTGGTCGTCGTGCCCGTCGTCGGTATCGGCATCGCGCAGGTCACCGGACAGGTCGTGTTGAATAACGAGTCCTTCATCCGCTTCAGCCTGCTCCTCATCGCCGTCGACATCGCGGTGTTCTTCCTGGCGCGACTCGCGTTCCAGCGCGAGAACATCCTCGTACGCTGGCGGTAATGGGCGAACGCGGCTAGATCTCGAGCGAGACGCGGGCCGCGCCGCGTCGAGCGAGTCCATGAGCGGCGTTGAGGCGGCGACGCGCAGATTGCGCAGCCGACTGCGCCCGGAGCGGCCCACGCCTTCAGCTGGGACGAGACGAACGAGCTCAATACGGAGAACGCGCGCCGCGGCGGCCTCCTCTCCCGGATGAGCGCGATGCGTTCGTCGTATGCGAGCGACAGCTCAATGGCCGATCGGTGCTGACCCCTTCGGCGTGGGCAGGCTCGGCAGATCGACGCGCGGGACCAGGCCGGCGGAAGGCGACGGGAACGGCCGCATCGACGGCGACGGTGACGCGGTCGGGTCCGTGCGCGGCCCGGGCGTGCGACCGCCCTGATCGTCGGGATACGTGCGCGGCCGGTAGATCGTCACGGTGGTCGTCGCCGTCTCGCTGACCGCGACGTCGTTCTCGCGCAGCTCGTACGAGAGCTTGTACGTGCCCAGGACGCGCGGCGCGACGAACGAGGAGAAGAACGTCCCGTCGCCCCCAGGCCGGAGGACGCCGACGGTGGATGTCCCCTGCTCCACGACGCGCGCTGTGCGCGTGTCGAGGGCGCGCCAGGCGAGCGTCAGGACGTGATCGACGCTCCCGGCGGTCATGAGCGCGTTGTACTTCGTCACGAGCAGTGACGGCTCGCCGCGGTGGAGCGATGTCGGGATGGTGGGCGTGGCCTTCACCAGATACGGCGAGTGCGTTTTGATGTCGAACGTCGCGGCCGCGGCGCCAAGGGACGCGAGCGCGCGGCCGTTCCCGTCCGTCAGGCCGACCGTCACGTGCCAGAGGCCCGGCGCGACCGGCGTCGGGATCTGCAGGCCGACGTTCACGGCCTTGTTCGGCGCGAGCGCTGGCAGGCGCGAGGCCGCGGGCGACGAGGAAAGGAGCGCGCCGGCATCGTCGCGCAGCTCCCAGATCAGGCCAACGGAGTCGGGGCCCGTAGCGGCCCAGGTGTTGGTGCCGGCGTTGGTGACCGTGATCGTGACCCGCACCCGCGAGTCACTGTCACCGTCGACCGCGGTCCGCGGCACGGCGTAGCGCGCGTTGGCCGGCGGCTCGAGCACCGTGCTGTACACGAGCGCGCCGACGTTCGCGATGAACGCATTGGCTTCCTCGTCGAAAGCGTCCCACGTCATCGCCACGACGACGCGCGGTCCCGACGGCGTGTAGATGATCCCCGCATCGTGCGTGAGTCCGACGAGGTTCCCGGTCTTGTGCGCAACGACCACGTTGTCGGGGAGCCCCGCCGGGAGCCGGTCGTTGATCTGCTGCCGTTCGAGCCGCGCGAGCATGCGATCGGACGCGGCGGCCGACACGAGCTGCTTCCTCGCGAGGAGCGTGAAGAACTGACCGATCGCGCGCGGCGTCGCGACGTTGTCTTCGCGCTCGTCGAACGCGACGTGGAAGTCGGGCATCCCCCACTTCGCGAGGCTCGCATCGATGTTCTGCCCGCCGAGCAGATGCCACAGGGCTTGTGCGGTGCCGTTGTCGGAGATCGTGATCATCGCCTCGAGCGCCTGGTCCAGAGTGAGCTCGGTGCCCACTGCTTCGAACGAACCGTCCAGGGCGACGTCTTCGGGCTGGATCACGATGATGTCGCCGTAGTGGAGCTCGCCGCTCTCGACCCGGCGCTCCGCCTCCGCCAGGACCCCGAGCTTGTACAGCGATGCCGTGATGATCGGCTCGTCGGGGTTGCGCGAGTACAGCGGCTTGGCGGCGTTCGGGTCCGCGATCCACAGCCCGACGCCGCCGGGGAACGAGGCGCTGAGGTGATCGAGCTGTTGGACGAGCTCGGCGGTGCTCGCGTCGGCCCGGCCGCCCGACAGGACGGACGCGATGACGACAGCAGCAGCGAGCGCGACCTTGATGACGGGCATCTTCACCTATGTAAACGGCGGCGGGGTGTCAGCGTGTCACCGTTTTACAGATCGTTGACGGGCTGAGGCCACCGCCGCGCGCCCGAGCGCGAGCATTTCCCGGTAGCCGGGATCGGTCTCGTCGTCATACCCCAACAGATGCAGCACACCGTGAGCCGCGAGGAAGGCCACCTCGGAGGACAGGGGCCACCGGCGCCGCCGGGCCTGGCGGGCGGCCTGCGCCCCGCTGATGACGACGTCGCCGAGCTGGAAGACGCCGTCGGGCGCAGGCGAAAGGCGCCGGGCCGCGTCGCGGCCGCGCACGCCGGCGGGCAGCTCGTCGCCGAACGAGAGGACGTCCGTGGTCTTGTCCTTCCGGCGGTACCGGTGATTGAGGACGCGCATCGCGTCGTCGTCGACGAAGGCGAGCGTGACCTCCGTCCCGGCGGGGACGCGATACGGTCGGGCCGCTGCCTGCATCGCACGTCGCGTGAGTGCGAGGTCGCACGGAGCTGTGCCGCGGACCAGGGTCCTCAGCGCGCGGCAGCGTCGCGCTGCGGCAGCCGCGCGATGCGATCCTCGGGGTACGGGATCCGCTCGTGGTACACGCCGAGGAGCAGCTCGCAGAACGCGTCCTTGATCCTCTGCACGTCCCGGAGCGTGAGATCCGAATCATCGAGCTGCCCGTCACCCAGGCGCTCGCTGACGATCTTGTCGACCATCACGCGGATCGTGTCCGCGTTCTTCTCGGCGAGCGAACGGACCGAGGCTTCAGTGCCGTCGGCGAGCATGACGATCGCGGCTTCCTTCGAGCGCGGGCGCGGTCCGGGGTAGCGGTACTTCGATTCATCGGGCTCCTGGCCGCGTTGCTGCGCGAGCTGGAAGAAGTACTTCACCACACTGTTCCCGTGGTGACCTGGGATCATCTCGCGGATCACGGAGGGCAGGTGGTAGCGCTCCGCGAGCGCGAGGCCGTCCCTGACGTGCGCCGCGACGATGCCCGCCGAGACGAGCGCGTCCAGATCGTCGTGCGGATTCGAGCCGGTCTGGTTCTCGATGAACGCCGATGGGTTCCGCATCTTGCCGATGTCGTGGTAATACGCGCCGACGCGCGCGACGAGCGGATCCGCGCCGATCACTTCCGCGGCGCGCTCGGCGAGGTTCGCCACGAGCAGCGAGTGGTGATAGGTGCCGGGCGTACGCAGAAGGAGCTGCCGGAGCAGCGGGTGATTCGGGTCGGAAAGCTCGCGCAGCTCGAACACCGTGGTGATGCGGAAGAGATGGCCGAGCATCGCCATCGCCGCGAACGCCAGCAGGCCCGCGCCACCGCCGCTCAGCACGCCGGCGAGCAAGAGCTGCGCAACCCCGAGCGGGTCGGAGCCGCTGCCGATCAGGGTGAAGGAGGCGAGAACGCCGATGTTGCCGATCGTGACGAAGAACGCACCCGCGGCGAACTCGCGCGCGGTCGTCGCGCGGCGGACGGCGGCCATGCCGAGCAACGCGGGGATAAGGATGTACGCAACGAGCTCGACCTGCCCGGACATGATCCCGGCGTGCATCGCGCCGGCGATCTGCGTCGCGAGCGCGGCACGTCCCGACACGAGGACCGTGAGAGTCATGGCGATGGCGGCGAACGGAACGAAGTACACGAGGAGCGTGTGGCCAGGCACGAGCGCGCGCGTCGTGACGGTCATCGCGAACAACGCGAGCGCCATGAGGCTCAGCCGGCGGTCGTCCTTCCAGGCTTCGGTCGCGAAGCGCTCGGCGAACAGACCGAGGACCCACGCCACCAGCAGCCCCCAGACGATCAGCCCGATGGCCGCCGGGAGATCGAGGCCGGTGTTGACCAGCCCGAGCGCGCGCTGCTTTTCGACCTCGAGCGGCCCAACGACCGTGCCCTCGCGCCCGACGACCTCGTTCGCGACGACCTGCACCTGCACCGGCGCGACCGCGCCGCGCGCAGCCTGCTGCGCGATGGACGTCGACACC
>JANMWW010000204.1:0-1528 GCA_031394155.1 Chloroflexota bacterium
AATTCTTCCCGCTGCACACTGGTGGCGACGCTGCGTTCATCGCCGCGGTGGTCAAGGTGCTCATCGATCGCGGGCTCGTCGACGGCGATTTCGTGACAGAGCACACCGCAGGTTTCGACGAGTTGCGCGCCTCGGTGGAAAACACGTCGCTCGCCATGCTCGCCGAGTGGGCGGGCTCGAGCGCGGCCGACATCGAGCGCTTCGCGGAGATGTACGCGCGCTCGCGCAGCGCGGTATTCGTCTGGTCGATGGGGATCACGCAGCACACCTGCGGACTCGACAACGTGCTGTCCATCGTGAACCTCGCGCTACTACGCGGGAACGTCGGCCGAAGCGGCGCGGGCCTCATGCCGATCCGCGGCCATTCAGGAGTCCAGGGCGGCGCGGAGATGGGCGCGTACGCGACCGCGTTGCCGGGAGGCGTGGCGCTGGACTCCGTGAATGCACACGCGCTCGCGGAACGCTACGGCTTCGCGATCTCTGAGTCGCCGGGGCTCACGGCTCCGCAGATGCTCGACGCGGCGGGGCGCGGGGCGCTCGATGTCCTGTATTCCTGCGGGGGAAACTTTCTCGAGACCCTTCCCGAGCCCGCGAGCGTCGAGGCGGCGCTCGCGCGGATCCCGCTGCGCATCCACCAGGACCTCGTGCTTTCGACGCAGATGCTCGTCGAGCCGCGCGAAGACGTGCTGATCCTGCCCGCGCGAACGCGCTACGAGCAGCCCGGCGGCGGGACCGAGACGACGACCGAGCGGCGCGTCCTCTTCAGCCCGGAGATCCCCGGTCCGCGTCCGGCCGAAGCGCGGGCCGAGTGGCAGATCCTGCTCGACATCGCGAAGCGCGCGCGTCCGGGGGTCACGGCGCCCGACTTCGCGGACGCGCAGGCGATCCGGGACGAGATCGCGGAGGTGGTCCCATTTTATCGCGGCATCGAGAAGCTGCGCGCCCGCGGCGATCAATTCCAGTGGGGCGGCGAACGACTGTGCGACGGGTGGGTGTTCCCCACCGCCGACGGACGTGCGCACCTCACCGCGGTGATCCCGAGCGAGATCCAACTGCGGCCCGGGGAATTCATCCTGTCGACGCGGCGCGGCAAGCAGTTCAACACGATGGTCTGGAGCGAGATCGATCCGCTCACTGGCGCGGCTCGCAACGCGCTCTTCATGGCGGCTGAAGACGCGGAGGCGCTTGGCATCGCCGACGGTCACCCACTCACGGTCACGTCGCCTCAGGGTCAGGTGTCCGCGCGCGTCAAGATCGCGAAGCTGCGACCGAGGAATGTTCAGATGTTCTTCCCCGAGGCGAATCCGCTCCTGGCGCGCGGTCGTGTCGAGGAAGTCAGCGGCGTCCCCGACTACAACGTCGTCGTCACGCTCTCACGCTGAATGCTTACGGCGCGACCTTCTGCCGGAGGAGATCGAGAATCTGGTTCTGGCCTTCGAGGATCTCGATCTGCTGCTTCGACATCTGATGGAGTGCCGTGAGCGTCTCGTGGTCGGCTTCGGCGCGGGCATCCTGCGAGGTTGAGATC
>JANMWW010000214.1:0-9350 GCA_031394155.1 Chloroflexota bacterium
GTCGCGAAGCGGCCACCGTCGAGCTGCACCATCGGGCGCAGGTCCGGCGGGATGACCGGGAGGATCGTGAGGATCATCCACTCGGGCGACGCGCCGCTCTTGAGCAGCGCCTTCAGCAGGCGCAGCCGCTTGATGGACTTCTTGCGACGCTGGCCGGTGGTCGCGCGCATGTCCTTCGCGAGCTCGAGCGAGAGCTTCTCGAGGTCGAGCTGGCGGATGATCTCGAGCACGGCCTCGGCGCCCATCTGCGCCTTGAAGTAGCGATATTTGTCCGCGTACTGGCGGTACTCGGGCTCGGTCATGGTCTGCATCCACTTGATCGCCTCGACCTCGTCGCGCTTGGTGCGCGCTTCATCGCGCACGACCTGCACGTCGGGGGCGATCTCCTGCTTGACCACGCCGAGGTCCTGGTCGGCGCGCATGCGGATGTCCGCGATGCGCTTCTCGGACTCGGTGCGGGTGGCTTCCTCTTCCTTGCGGCCGGCCTTCACGATCGCGTCGAGCTGCTTCTGCAGCGCGCGCTGCAACTGCGTGAGCATCGTGCGCGTGATGTTGGTGCCCTTCTCGGCGATCGTGAGATCGGCCTGCTTGAAGATGACGTCCTTCGACGCGGGCTTGCCGAGGCCTTCCTCGAGCTGCTCCTTCACCTTCGACGCGGCGGTGGTGAGGGCGTCGGAGTCCTGCGCGAGCTGCTCTTCCATCTGGCGGACCTTCTGCTCGGTCGCCGTCCGGATGCGCATGATCTCGCCGTTCGCGCGTGCCTCGACCGCGCCGGTGCGGTCGCTGATGGTCTGCTCGAGGCGGCGGATCTTGCCTTCGGCCTCTTCCTCGATCTGCGTCATGACGCGCTCACGCTGGTGCTCGTCGATGTGCGTCACGACGTAGAGCGCGAAGTAGAGGATGCGCTCCAGGTTGCGCGGCGACATATCGAGGAGAATCCCCAGGCGGCTCGGCGTGCCCTTGAAGAACCAGATATGCGACACCGGCGAGGCGAGCTGGATGTGACCCATTCGCTCGCGACGCACCTTGGCGCGCGTCACTTCGACGCCGCACTTGTCGCAGATGATGCCCTTGTAGCGGATCCGCTTGTACTTGCCGCAGTAGCACTCCCAGTCGCGCGTCGGGCCGAAGATGCGCTCGTCGAAGAGCCCGTCCTTTTCGGGACGCAGGGTGCGGTAGTTGATCGTCTCGGGCTTCGTGACCTCGCCGCTCGACCACGAGCGGATCTGGTCCGGAGACGCGAGCGAGATGCGAATCGCGTTGAACTCGTTGACTTCAAGCACGTCGCTTCGCTCCTTCCTGCGCAATCTCGCTGCTACGCAGCGAGACACGCTCAAGGCTGCTGGACTCGCTCCTCCGGGCAAAGCCCGTCGTCGCTCGTTTCATATCCGTCATTCCCCTGACTCCAGCCCGCTGATGTTGATACCCAGATCCGGCGACGAGTACGCCTCTGCGCCCTCGATGAACCGGATCTCCTCCTCGTTGTCGTTCAGCACTTCGACCGACAGGCCGAGAGATTGCAATTCCTTGATCAAGACCTTGAAACTCTCCGGAACTCCCGGCGGCTGGATGTCCTCGCCCTTGACGATGGCCTCGTAGGTCTGCACGCGACCCATGACGTCGTCGGACTTGACGGTCAGCAGCTCCTGCAGGATGTAGGCGGCGCCGTATGCCTCGAGCGCCCACACTTCCATCTCGCCGAAACGCTGGCCACCGAACTGCGCCTTGCCACCAAGAGGCTGCTGCGTGATGAGGCTGTACGGGCCCGTCGAGCGCGCGTGGATCTTGTCCTCGACCAAGTGGTGCAGCTTGAGCATGTAGATGTAGCCGACGGTGATCTCCTGCTGGAATTCCTTGCCGGTGCGGCCGTCGCGGAGCATGACCTGGCCGCTCTCGGGGAGACCGGCTTCCTTGAGCGCGGCCTTGATCGCCGGCTCCTTCGCGCCGTCGAACACCGGCGTCGCGACGTGGAGGCCGAGGGCCTGCGCGGCCCAGCCGAGGTGCGTCTCGAGGATCTGACCGATGTTCATACGGCTCGGCACGCCGAGCGGGTTGAGCACGATGTCGACGGGCGTGCCATCCGGAAGGAACGGCATGTCCTCGACCGGGAGGATCTTCGCGATGACGCCCTTGTTGCCGTGGCGACCGGCCATCTTGTCGCCGACGCTGATCTTGCGCTTCTGCGCGATCGCGATGCGGATCATCTTGTTCACGCCCGGCAGGAGCTCGTCGTTGTTCTCGCGGCTGAACACCGCGACGTCGACGACCTTGCCGTGCTCGCCCGAGGGAAGACGCAGCGATGAGTCCTTCACCTCGCGCGCCTTCTCACCGAAGATCGCACGGAGCAGGCGCTCCTCGGCCGTCAGCTCGGTCTCGCCCTTCGGCGTGATCTTGCCCACGAGGATGTGCTGCGGGCCGACCTCCGCGCCGATGTAGACGATGCCGTTCTCATCGAGATCGGCGAGCGCTTCCTCTCCGACGTTCGGGATGTCCCGCGTGATCTCTTCAGGACCGAGCTTTGTGTCGCGAGCCTCGCACTCGTACTTCTCGACGTGGATCGATGTGAAGCGGTCGTCCTGCACCAGACGCTCGGACAGGATGATCGCGTCCTCGTAGTTGCCGCCCTCCCAGGGCATGAAGGCACCGAGGATGTTCTGGCCGAGCGCGAGCTCGCCCATGTCAGTCGAGTATGAGTCGGCGATGACCTGGCCCTTCTCCACCTTGTCGCCGACCTCGACGGTCGGCCGCTGGTTGAAGCAGGTGCCCTGGTTGGTGCGGACGAACTTCTGAAGCTTGTAGCGGAACGCGTCGCCGGCGTCCTCCTCGACCCAGATCTCGTTCGCGCTGACCGAACGGACCGTGCCGTTGGCGCGCGCGAGGACGACCTGGCCCGAGTCCTTGGCCGCGCGGTACTCGATGCCTGTGCCGATGATCGGCGCCTCCGGTCGGATGACCGGGACGGCCTGGCGCTGCATGTTCGAGCCCATGAGCGCGCGGTTCGCGTCGTCGTGCTCGAGGAACGGGATGAGCGCCGCGGACACCGAGACGATCTGCTTCGGTGATACGTCCATGTAGTCGGCGTTCGCCGGCGGCGCCTCGTGGTACGAGTCGCCGCGGTGGACCTGGACGCGCTCGTCGATGAAGTAGCCCTTTGGGTCGAGGTGCGCGTTCGCCTGCACCACTGTGGTGAGCTCCTGCTCGTCGGCGGTGAGGTAGACGATCTCGTCGGAGACCTGGGGCTTGCTGTTCTTGTCCTTCACGATGCGGCGGAACGGCGACTCGATGAACCCGTACGGGTTCACGCGCGCGTACGTCGCGAGCGAGCCGATGAGTCCGATGTTCGGACCTTCCGGCGTCTCGATCGGGCAGATGCGGCCGTAGTGGCTGTAGTGCACGTCGCGGACGTCGAAGCCGGCGCGCTCACGCGAGAGGCCGCCTGGGCCGAGGGCCGAGAGGCGGCGCTTGTGGGTGAGCTCGTCCAGCGGGTTCGTCTGCTGCATGAACTGCGACAGCTGCGAGCCGCCGAAGAATTCCTTGATCGATGCGACGACCGGGCGGATGTTGATGAGCTCCTTTGGCGTGGCCTTCTCCGGTTCGACGATCGACATGCGCTCGCGCACGACGCGCTCCATGCGCAGCAGGCCGACGCGGAACTGCTGCTGGATGAGCTCGCCGACCGCGCGGACGCGGCGGTTGCCAAGGTGGTCGATATCGTCGGCGTTGCCCTTGCCATTGTTGAGCTCGATGATCCGCGCGACGATCTTCGAGAGGTCGTCGTTCGTCAGCGTGCGCGTCTCCATCGGAAGGTCGAGCCCGAGCTTGCGATTCAGCTTGTAGCGGCCGACCTTCGCGAGGTCGTAGCGCCGGAAGTTGAAGAACAGGCTCTGCACGAGGTTGCGCGCGTTGTCGATCGTGGGCGGGTCGCCCGGACGCAGGCGCTTGTAGACCTCGACCAGACCTTCGTTCGTATTGGTGGTCGGGTCGCGGTCCAGCGTCGACTGCACGTACTGGTGCTCGGGGTCATTGTCGATCGCGGTGAAGAGCGCATTGACCTCTTCGTTGCTCGAGTAGCCGATCGCGCGCAGCAGGGTCGTGACCGGGAGCTTGCGCTTGCGGTCGACCTTGACCGAGATGACGTCCTTGTTCGAGGTCTCGAACTCGAGCCACGCGCCGCGGTTCGGGATGAGCTTCGCGTAGAACAGACGGCGACCCGTCGTCGGGTCATCGACGGCCGTGAAGTACACGCCCGGCGAGCGCACGAGCTGCGACACGACGACGCGCTCGGCACCGTTGATCACGAAGGTGCCCTTGTCGGTCATCCACGGGAAGTCGCCGAGGAACACGTCCTGCTCGGTGACCTCACCGGTCTCCTTGTTCACGAGCTCGACGCGCGCCCACAGCGGCTTCGAGAACGTGATGTCCTTCGTGCGGCACTCCTCTTCGGAGTACTTGGGCTCGCGGAATTCGCTCGAGATGAACTTCAGGTCGAGGTTCTTCCCGGTGAAGTCCTGGATCGGCGAGATCTCCTTGAAGAGCTCACCGAGTCCTTCATCGCAGAACCACTTGAACGAGTCGAGCTGGGTCTGGATCAGATCGGGCAGCGGGAGAACTTCGGGGAGTGACGCGAAGTCGCGGCGATGCCGAACGGGCGAGTTGACCCGGTCGAGGGTTACGGACATGGATCCCTCCTCAGGCGTGTGGCGATGGCGGGCAGGTAGAAAGACGGGGACGGACGGATGGCAAGACACATATCGTAAGGGGGGACCTACCGGAGGGTCAAGGCGGGCGGACCAGTCACTTTCGACCTGGGCCGCTGCCTTGTCAATAGGCCCGGAGCACGGTCGTCCACATCTGCAAGAAGCCCGTAAAGACAGGCCTTGCCACCCTCTTGGGGCGCCACATCGGCCGCCCTGTTGCGTATCTTCAGCATGACCATGGACGAGGAACCGAGGCCAGTCCTCAACCGCCGGACCGTCCTCGCTGCGGCGACCGCCGCGGGCATCGGCGTCGCGGCCTCACGGCTTGCGGCCCTGGCGAACGAGCCCTCCTTCACCCCTGTCCCCATCACCGGGTCGCTCGCGAACACGGGCGGGCTCGACTGGGTCTCGCCGCTCGACGCGGAGCCGGCGCGCGTCACGCATCTCCTGCGCCGGGCCACGTTCGGCGCTTCGCAGGCCGAGCTCGATCAGTCGCAGAAGGACGGGTACGCGAAGACCGTCGACCGCCTCCTCGAAACGAAGATCGTCGAGCCGGCGGTGTTTCCCGGCGGCGACGAGGCCACGCAGGACAAGAGCCTCAACATCGGGCAGCTGCAGCAGTGGTGGATCGACCACATGGCATCGACCCCCACGCCGTTCGGCGAGCGCATGACGCTCTTCTGGCACGGCCACTTCACCTCGGACTTCCGCAAGGTCACCGCGCAGACGCCATACATCTACTGGCAGAACCTCACGTGGCGGAAGTACGCGCTCGCGGATCTCCGCACGATGCTTCAGCAGGTCACGATCGATCCGGGGATGCTGCGGTATCTCGACCTCGGCAACTCCACCGCTAAGGCGCCGAACGAGAACTACTCGCGCGAGCTCATGGAGCTCTTCACGATGGGACCCGAGGCGTTCACCGAGGACGACGTGAAGGCAGCCGCGAAGGGTCTCGCAGGATGGCGCGAGCCGATGACGCAGGCGATGGTCGACGCGCAGATCGCGCGCGCGACGCAGCGTGGGAACGCCCCGAAGAATCCACCGAAGGCCGACGCGGCGAAGACCGGCATCTTCGACAAGGCCCGCTCGTACACCGGGCCCGCATTCACGTATCTCGGCGAGACGAAGGTCTGGAACACCGATCTGGTGCTCGACAAGATCGTCGCGCAGGACGCGACCGCGCCATTCATCGTGCGAAAGGTGCTCACCCACTTCGTGACGCCGTCGCCCAGCGACGCGTACGTCACGCGTCTCGCCACGTCGTTCCGCAAGACGAGGTACGACGTCAAGTCGCTGATGCGCGACGTCTTCATGAGCCCGGAGTTCGTGTCGGCCTCGAGCTATCGCGCGCTCATCAAGACGCCGACCGAATTCATGCTCCACGTGACCAAGGCGCTCGGCGACAAGACGCTCACGAAAGTCGTCGGCCAGTCGGGGCAGGGCATGGGCCAGATCCTCTTCGACCCGCCGAGTGTCGGCGGCTGGCCCCAGAACGAGTCGTGGATCTCCTCCAACACCGTGCTCGCGCGCGCGAACTTCGTGACCTCAGCGCTGCAGACCGTGAAGAAGCTGCCCTCGGCCGCGAACGCACACCAGACCCACCTGGACGGAGTGCTCTCACCGCAGACGTTGAAGCTGCTCAACGAAGCGAGCGACGACAAGAAGCGCTGGTCGATCGTCTTCGCCTCGCCTGAGTTCCAGCTCAAATAAGGAAGGAAGGCCGAAAGATGGTCGCCACGCTCAGCAAGATCAGCCGCAGGGACTTCCTCCGCTCGGGGTTGGTCTTTGGCGCGGGCGCCGCGGGACTCGCCGCCGGATACGCCGCGGTCCCCGACGTGTTCGCGCGCGCCGTCTACGCGGCGAAGGCCGGCGGCGTCGTGAACGACAAGGTCCTCGTGATGATCCAGCTGGCCGGCGGCAACGACGGCCTGCAGACCGTCATCCCGCTCCATGACCAGACCTACCGCGACCTGCGGCCGCAGCTCGGCAAGGCGGCAGACGAGGCGCTTCCGATCTCGAACGCCTTCGGCCTGAACAAGAACCTGAAGGGCGTGAAGTCGCTCTTCGATCAGGGCAAGGTCGCGATCGTCCAGGGCGTCGGCTACCAGAAGCCGTCGTTCTCGCACTTCGATTCGATCCGCGTGTGGGAGACCGCCGACCCCGATCGCCGTCAGCAGGATGGCTGGCTCGGCAAGACCATCGCGCAGAACTACGACTCCGCCGGCCACCCGCTTGTCGGCTGCGCCTGCGGAACGACCGGCATCCCCGGCGCGCTGCGGGATCTCGAGGCGACGCTGACCGTCGTGAACACGCAGCAGTCCTTCAAGTTCAACGGCGGCGACGACATGGAGAACGCCGTCGGCGCGCTCTACACGCACACACCCGGGATCTACGGCGCGCTCTTTGACACCGCGGTCACGACGGCGCGCGACACGGTCGCGCAGCTGCGGACGTCCGCCTCCGCCTACTCGCCGAAGGCGCAGTACTCCGACGATGCGAAGCTGGTCTTCTCATCGAAGAACCAGCTCGCGGCGGCGCTCCAGCTCGCGGCGCAGCTCATCGTCACCGGCACCGGAGTGAAGATCCTGCACGTGACGCTCGGCGGATTCGACACGCACTATACGCAGCAGCAGCGTCACGACGACCTCATGGGCTACCTCGACCAGGCCGTATCTGCGTTCTACGCCGACCTGGCCGGCCACGGGATGTCCGACCGCGTGCTGATCGCGACGTGGTCGGAGTTCGGACGCCGACCGAAAGAGAACGCCAGCGCCGGCACCGACCACGGCACCGCGGCACCGGTGTTCCTCATCGGCGACTCAGTGAAGTCCGGCCTCATCGGAAGCCAGCCCAGCCTCAGCAAGCTCGACGCGAGCGGCAACGTCGGCTACGACGTCGACTTCCGCTCGGTGTATCAGGAGATCCTCGAATCGCATATGGGCGTCGACCCGAAGGAAGTGTTCTCGCAGTCCTTCGAGAAGCTCGCGATCCTCAAGAGCTAGCGGTGGGTCACCGGGTCCTCGCGTCGCTCGTCGCGAGCGCGGCCTTCGCCGGCTCAGGCGCATT
Organism: Chloroflexota bacterium; assembly: GCA_031394155.1. Lineage (GTDB taxonomy): Bacteria > Chloroflexota > Limnocylindria > P2-11E > P2-11E > CF-39. Next base: position 7,767 of record JANMWW010000214.1, read on the forward strand.
CGTGCTCGCTCATCCCAAGAGCGATACCGCGCCGCTTCAGCCGCCGGTCGCGAGCGCGGTCGCGAAAGCCACCCCCGCGCCGAGCAGCGCGCCAAGCGGGAAGACGGCGGCGCCACGCGCAACGCCGCGCATTTCGCTGCAGCCGGGAGTACGAGCCACCGAGCTGCCCGGCATCACGTACACGCACGTGTCCTGATTAGAAGGTGCAACAGCGCGCCTTCACGGCGCTCGGCGGCGACTGCGAGCTCTTCGGCATCGACGTCGAGACGGGCGCGCTCGAGCGCGGCGAAGCCTGGATCCACAGGATGCACGATCGCCTCACCCGCTTCAGCGAGGCGAGCGAGCTCAGCCGCTTCAACGCAGCGGCCGGCGCGTGGGTCGTAGTGAGTGAGGAGCTCGACGCGCTGCTACGCGAATCGCTGCGCGCGTACCACGTGAGCGGCGGGCTCGTGCATGCGGCGACGCTGCCCGCGCTGCTCGCGGCCGGGTACACGCGCGACTTCACGCTCGGCGGCACTCCAACGACCGCGACTCCCGCTCCACCTGCTCCCCTGCCCGAGTTGCTCGAGGTGCGCGCCGGCGAAGCGCGCCTCGCGCCCGGCGCGGCGATCGACCTCGGGGGCATCGCGAAAGGCTGGCTTGCCGATCAGCTCGCCGCGCAGATGGGCGCGAACTGCCTCGTGAATCTGTGCGGCGATCTGTACGCACGCGGACCCGGCGAGACCGGTGAGGGCTGGCCGGTCGGGTTCGGCGACACGACGGTGCTCCTGCACGACATGGGAGCCGCGACGAGCGGCGTGACCAAGCGCATGTGGGGTCCCGGCCTGCATCACCTCATCGACCCACGGACCGCCCGCCCGGCCTCGACCGATCTTCAGGAGGTGTCGGTGCTCGCACCGACTGCGACCGATGCCGAGATCTTCGCGAAGGCGGCACTGCTGCTCGGACGCGAGGCCGCTCCCGCATGGCTCGAAGGGCGCTCCGCGGGGTGGTCTCTCGTCTAGCGCAGGACGAGGAAGAGATCGATGGCCGGCGCGCCCGTCTGCGAACCGACGATCAACAGGCCAGCGCCTTCCGCAGGCCCGACCGTGAGCGTGGCCGATTGGTTGATGAAGTTCTGGTTGCCCGCGAGCCGGTCTCGCGCGTAGCTCGGGAGCCCCTGGACGACCTTGTCTTTCGCGCCGATAGCTCCTGCCACGGTCACGTTGCTCTGGGTGAACGGGATCCCGATCGAGACCCCGAGGCCGACGACAGAGCTGAACAGGCTGAGCGCGCCGCCCAACAGGAAAACGAACACGAAGCTGCCACAGCCCGACAGGCATCCACAGCCGCCGCGACCTGGGCGCCAGCGTCTGCCTTTTTCGTCCATCAGATCGATTGTGGTCGCGCGTGCTTCGTCTCGTACTTCCAGAAACCAAACCGGAGCCCTTGCGGGCCCCGGTCCGGCACCTTTCGCGAGCCCACCGACCTAGACGGCGGAATCGCTGTGAGAACGATATCGGTGGCTGGTTCCGCTACCAGTTCTGACAGCAGAACAACCGAGCGGTTGTCCTACTTCAGCTCGACGCCCGCGCCGGCATCTTC
>JANMWW010000221.1:0-3590 GCA_031394155.1 Chloroflexota bacterium
GCACCGTCGTGACGGGCACGCTCCTCGATGGCGATCTGACGGTCGGTGATGAGATCGAGCTCGTGCCGTCGGCCGCTCGTGCGCGCATCCGCGGTCTCCAGACGCATCGGCGTTCGCTCGATCGCGCGGTGCCGGGCACGCGCGTGGCCGCGAACCTGTCAGGGATCGAGAAGGACGCGATCCAGCGCGGCATGGTCGTGGTGCGCCCAGGGACTCTGGCGCCCACATCGAGCATCTCGCTGCACCTCGGACTGCTCGCCAGCGCGAGCTATGCGCTCGCGCACGACGACGACGTGAAAGTGCATGCCGGCACGGCCGAGGTGATGGCGCGCGTCAACGTCCTCGAGGGTGACGCGATAGCGCCAGGGGAGTCGGCGTGGGTGCAGCTGCGCCTGGCAGGACCGCTGGCTGTCGCCGTTGGGGATCGCGTCGTGCTTCGACGGCCATCGCCCTCGGAGACGCTGGGCGGCGGCACGATCGCCGACACGACCGCGGCGCGCGCGCGCCGACGCGCCGACACCGTCGCGTCGCTCGAGCGTCGCTCGGCACCCTCCGCCTCGTCGCGCCTGCTGGCGTCGCTCGACGTTCCGCGCACGGCATCGGAGGCGGGGGAGCGCAGCGGTCTGGGCGCCGCGGAGCGCGACGTTGCGGTCGGCGAAATGCTCGCGAGCGGTGAGGCGATCGCGCTGGCGGACGCTTTGGTGACACGCGCGGCATTCGAGGATTTCGCAATACACGTGCTGCGCGTCTGCGGGCAGGGACACCGCCGCGCGCCTCTGCGCGCGGGCGTCGCGCGCGAAGAGGTGCGTACGGCGGTCGCGCTCCCGGCCAAACGATTCGGCGCGCTCGTCGCGAAGCTCGTCGCCGACGGGCGCCTCGTCGAGCGCGGCGCGCTGCTCGCGCTGCCGGAGCACACGCCGCAGCTCTCACCCGAGCAGGAGACGAGTTGGGTCCGTGCGCGCGCGGTACTGCTGCGGGACCCCTCACATCCACCGACGCCCGCGCAGCTCCAGAGCGAACACGGACTCGACCGCGAGCTCGTCGCAGCCCTCGACGAACGCGGCGACCTCGTGCGCGTCGGGACCGAGGCCGTTTTCCTCCCGGAGACGGTCGCGAGCTTCGTCGATGTGGTGGTAAAGGAGCTCACGAGCGCGGCGACGATCACGGTGGCCCGCGCGCGCGATCTCTCCGGATCGAGCCGGAAGCACGTGCTCCCGCTGCTCCAGTACATGGACGATCACGGCCTAACGCGTCGACAGGGCGACGACCGTATCCTCGTGCTCACGCCGGACGCGGCTCGCGCCCGGATTCGCACGCTCATCCACGCAGGGGAGGACCGCTCATGAAATTCCGCGCTGTGCGACCCAATGCAGTCGGCACGCTCGACGCGATCGTCGTTCCGCTCTCGAGCGACGGCACGACGCCCGCCGGACTACCGAGGGCGGTCAAGACCGTCGTCGATCGGATCGCCAAGGGCGAGACCGGTGCGGGACGGCTCTACGGCGTGACGACGCATCACGGCGACCCTCGCGTGGTGGTCGTCGGCATCGGGCGCGCATCGGAGCTCGATGCCGAGCGGGCGCACAACTTCGCGGCCGCCGGGATCAAGTCGCTCTGGCGATCGAATGCGAAGAGAGTCGCCATCGTCCTGCCCCAGGGCGCCATCGGTGAGGACCGCGCGGCGCAGGCGGCCGTCGAGGGCGCGACCTACGCGATGTGGCGTCCCGAGGTGCACCGCACGCGCGAAGACGAGCGTCGCTTGCCACCGATCGACTCTGTGCTCCTCGTCACGGGGCAGCCCGCGACGGCCGCGATCGCGCGTGGCCAGGCCATCGGCGACGCAGTGACGCTGCAGCGCCGTCTCGCCAACGAGCCTGCGAACAAAATGACGCCGATGATCCTCGCGGGCGAGGCGCGCGCGCTGGCGAAGGACACCGGCGTACAGATCGAGGTCCTCGGCGTCGAGCGCTGCCGCGCTCTTGGAATGGGCAGCTACCTCTCCGTCGCGCAGGGCAGCCACCAGCCGCCGCAGTTCATCGTGATGCGCTATCGCGGGCGCGGCGGAAAGGGCTTCGACCTCGGCCTGGTGGGGAAGGGCATCACGTTCGACTCGGGTGGCATCTCGATCAAGCCCGCCGACAACATGCACCACATGAAGGCCGACATGACCGGCGCGGCATCGGTCATCGCGGCGATCGGCGCGGTAGCGAGGATCGGGGCCAAGGTGAACGTGATCGCGGTCGCTCCGTGCACCGAGAACCTGCCGGGCGGTGGGGCGACGAAGCCAGGCGACGTCTTCACGAGCATGAGCGGGAAGACCGTCGAGGTCATCAACACCGACGCCGAGGGCCGTCTCGTGCTCATCGACGGCATCACCTACGCGCAGCGCGAGGGCGCGACGCGTGTCGTCGATGTCGCGACGCTCACCGGCGCGATCTCCATCGCGATCGGCCCGTACTTCATCGGCCTCTTCGGCAAGCCGCAGTCCTTCGTCGACACGGTGCGCACCACGGCGACCGAGGCGGGAGAGCGTCTCTGGCAGATGCCGCTGACCGCCGAGTACCGCGACGAGATCAAGGGAGAGGTCGCCGACCTCCGCAACAGCGCAGGCCGCGAAGGCGGAGCGATCAAGGCCGCCGCGTTCCTTGAAGCCGTCGTGGAAGACGGCACCGAGTGGGCGCATCTCGACATCGCCAGCGTGGACTGGTCGGATCGCGATCGCGCCTACGCGCCCCGTGGCCCGCAGGGACCCTCCGTCCGAACCCTTGTCGGCCTTGCGTTGAACCTCGCCAAGTAGGATAGAACGGATGGTCGAAGCACTTCCTCAGCTGATCCGGTGACCGAGCAGCTCGAGTTCGGGCTCGGCGGCGTACCGCGGCCGGACATCCTCGGCACACTCACCGACGAGCAACGACGTGCGGTCGAGCACGGTGCCGGGCCACTCCTCGTCGTGGCCGGCGCCGGCACCGGGAAGACGCACGTCCTCACTGCGCGCATCGTCAATCTGATCGCGACCGCCGCGGCGAAGCCGCACGAAATCCTCGCGGTCACCTTCACCGAGAAGGCCGCAGCGCAGATGCAGGAGCGGGTCGATCTCAACACACCGCTCGGGCTGAACGACGCCGGCATCAAGACCTTCCACGGATTCGGCGACGAGGTGTTCCGGGAGTTCGCCCTCGAGCTCGGACGCTCCGGTGAGCTACGCGTGCTGTCGCAGGCGGAGCAGGTGATCTTCGTTCGCGAGAATCTCTACGAGCTGCCTTTGCGTCGGTACAGGCCCGCAGGCGACCCACTCCGCTACGTCCGAGCGCTGCTCAATCTCTTCGGGCGAGCGCGTGATGAGGACGTCTCGCCTGAGCAGTACGTCGCGTACGCCGCGAAGCTGCGCGCCGCGGTGGGTGAGGGGATCGACGCGGACGTGCGGGCCGATGACGCTGACGCGCAAGAGGAGCTCTCCGCGGTCTACGCCGCTTACACCCGTTTGAAGGAAGAGAAGGGCGTGATAGACTTCGTCGAACAGATCGCCCACTCCATCCGACTCCTGAGAGAGAATCCCTGCGACTCGAGCCTACTTAAGAAACGGTACAGCT
>JANMWW010000238.1:0-8014 GCA_031394155.1 Chloroflexota bacterium
GGGCGATCCGATCGGCGTCTCTGGGTGATCGGTGGCTACGGCGCGATTTACGACATCGGTTTCCAGTCGCTAACGCGCATGTTCGCGAGCGGCATGGATATCAAAGTCCTCGTGCTCGACACGCAGGTGTATTCGAACACCGGTGGCCAGGCCTCGACCGCGTCGTTCGGAGGTCAGGTAACGAAGCTCTCCGCTTACGGAAAGGTCCAGCACGGACGGCCCGAGCGACGCAAGGAGCTCGGGCGCATCCTCATGGCGCACGGTGAGGTGTACGTCGCGCAGACCACGCCCGCGCACGTGAATCACTTCTACCGCGCGATCCTCGACGCGAACAGCTACCCGGGACCGGCGGTGGTGATCTCGTATGCGCCCTGCCAGCCGGAGCACGGCATCGCGGACGATGCGTCGAATCGCCAGGCGCGCCTCGCCGTCGATTCGCGCGCGTTCCCGCTGTTCATCTACGACCCGCGCAAGGGCGCGACGATCGCCGAACGCCTGAGCCTTCAGGGCAATCCCGGTATGAAGAGCGATTGGATCGCGCTGCCCGATGGCACGCCAGTCGACTTCCTCAGCTTCGCCCGCACCGAGGGCCGCTTCGCGCCGCACTTTGGGGCGGACGGCACGCCGACGCCTGAGATCCGCGCGACGCAGGAAGACCGCCTTGCGAATTGGCACTCGCTACAGGAGCTCGCCGGGCTCGTTCCCGCTGCCTGATGACGAGCCCGACGCACCGCCGTTCTCGCTGAGCCGCGGTCGTCCCTGAGCGATCCTTGTCGAACCCGCACGAGCCGCGATTGCCTGACATGGCAGTCGACGTTCCCGCTCACATCTTCGATCAGCGTGTACGGTGACGCACCGACCCGAGCTGGGCCATTTTGTCACGGGACGTGTGGCCAATTGCCCTAGGCGTGGTGTGCAGCTTCGATACCTTGATGATCGTGATCGCGCTCGTTGTCCTCGGCCTGGTCATGATCCTCGTCGGTGCCGTGATGCTCCGCCGTGCTCCCCGCCCGCAGGGGCGCGCGTGACCTTCTTGGCCGGTCTGGTCATCGGCGTGACCCTCGGCATGATCGTCATCGGCTTTCTCGCGATCGGCGCGTATGACCGCGGCTACGACGCCGCACTGAAGGCCCCCTGGCGTCTCGAGCTTCGCCGCGGCGCCAGCGCGAGCCGTCGCGTCCCGATCGCCGCGTGAGCCGCCGAAGGACGCTCGCAGGACGGCCGTTCGGTCCTAGGCGGGTCGCCGCCGCCGCCCGATGGTGAGGTCTGAAAGCGAGAGGTGTATCCCATGGAGCTCGAAGGAAAAGTTGCGATCGTGACCGGCGGGGCGCGAGGCATCGGTGGCGCGACCGTCGAAGCGCTGTGCCGTGAGGGCGCATTCGTGTTCGTCGCCGACCTGCTGGAGGAGGGCGAGACCCTCGCGAAGCGCCTCGCGAGCCAGGGCATGTGCGCGCGTTACGTGAAGCTCGACGTGACCGATGAGGCACAGTGGAAGAAGTTGGTAGAGGACATCGTCCGTGAGTTCGGACACCTCGACATTCTCGTGAGCAACGCCGGGATCGGCACCTTCGAGGACGTCGAACAGGAGACGCGCGCCGGCTGGGACAAGGTCATCGCCGTCAACCAGCTCGGGGTCTGGCTCGGCATGAAGTACTCCGCCCCCGCGATGAAGGCTCATGGCGGCGGGAGCATCGTCAACGTGTCGTCGATCTTCGGGACCGTCGGTGGCTTCGGCGGTTCGGTCGCCTACCATGCCTCGAAGGGCGCCGTGCGTCTCATGACGAAGACCGCTGCGCTCCGCTACGCCAAGGAAGGCGTTCGCGTGAACTCGATGCATCCAGGATTCATCGACACACCGATGATCGCTGCCGTCAAGGGAACACCGGTGGAGCAGGCGATCGTCCAGCACACGCCGATGGGACGCCTGGGCACCGCCGCTGAGATCGGCGAGGTCATCGCATTCATGTCCGGTCCGAAGGCCTCGTATATGACCGGCTCCGAGGTCTACGTCGACGGAGGCTGGACCGCGGAGTGATTCCGGGGCGCCGGCGGCAGATCGCGATCGTCGCGATCAAGGCCGCGCATTCCGCGATCTTCTTCGGGCTCCTCGCGAGCCTGCTCGTCTTCGCGCAACGCGGCGTCGCCCGTCGCAGCGATCGCCTTGCCGCGATCACGGGTTCCGTGGTCGCGGTCGAGGCGCTCGTGTTCCTGGGGAACGGGCGCCGTTGCCCGCTCACCGACGCGGTCGAATCGCTCGGCGCGACGAAGGGAAGCGTGACCGACATCTTTCTGCCGTCGTTCATCGCGAGCCGGATCTTCACTGTGACGGCGCCGCTCTTCGGGCTGTCACTCGCGCTGCATGCGCGCAACCTCGTGAGTAGGGCGACGGCCTAGCGCGAATACTCGAGGCGGTACGCCTCGAAACGCGTATAGAACGCATCGACGTCGGTGCCGAACGCGCCGGCGAACGCGCTGGTCCACGACTCGCCGCTTCCGACCCGTGAGCAGAACCGGCGCAAGGCGACCGGATCCGGCGACGCGAGGAGGCGATCGACGGCGAGATAGCCGACCGCGAACGGGTTCGTGTCGGAGGGCCATGCGCTCTCGAGCGATCGCAACGTCACGTAACGCGCAGTGCGGAGCTGGCGCTTCGTGAACACATCGAGGTTCGCCGCGGCGATGCGCCCGCCGTCGACGAGTGCGCGATACGCGAGCGACTCAGCCATGCCCTCCGACAGCCATCGCGGTCCGAGCATGCATCCAACTCCACCGAGGTCGTACTGCCACACGTGCACGTATTCGTGTGCCACGAGCTCGGTGCGCTCGTCATCGGCCGTCCAGGTATCGGGCGCGGCCGCCTGCGGCGTCGCCCACGCGGGGTTGGTCGTCACGATGTCGAACGACGGCCCCGATGTGAGGCAGCAGAACCGCGCGGTGCCGTCGCCGAAGACGACGCGGGCGCTCGCGCGTTTCGTGCGATCTCCACCGACGCTCGCTGCGAGATATGCGGACGCCCACTCGACGCCCTCATGCACGTCATTGATGTCGGTCGCCGAAGGTCCCTGGCCGGTGCTGAAGACGAAGCCCGCCGGCGATGACGGTGTCGCGCGCGGCACGGTGCCGTCGGCGTTCAGCACGGTGACCTCCCAGAACACCCCGTAGTCCTCCATCCACGTGGCGCCCTCGATGAGGGGGCGGATACCGAGGCGGTACGTGCCGGGTCGCGTCGGTGCCTGGACTGCGAACTGGAACCACGCCACTTGTCCCGGCCCCACGTAGGACGCGGGCTGGATCGCGGCGCGATCGAAGCGCGGCCATCCCGTCGCGGGCGAACCGTGCTGGCCGTCGCCCCCCAAGACGCTCGGCTGGTCTTGCCCCGGCTCGATATCCCACGTGCCCAGATACGCGACCTCACCCATCCGCCCCAGCACCCAGCCGCGCGAGCCGGAGTTGTAATACGCGACCGTCGCGGTCGATCGCTCGCCGGGACAGAGGCGCATGTATCCGGATTGCCCGTACCAGGCGGCGTGGAATCCGGGGATGCCAGCAGGCACGCGCGCGGGCGGCGGGATGCCCGGACCGGTCGATGACACGCAGGAGCTGACGAGGTTGGCAGACGTGGGCTTCACGCTGACGACGCTGTCCGACGTCGGCAGGAGCGGGAGGACAGCGAGGAGGATCGCGAGTGCGGCCTGCACGTGAGCGCTAACGCGGGAGCAGCTCCGGCGCTATCCGTGGGCGAGGGCCGAAAGGCTGCGCCCGCCACGCCGAACGGCACTCTCGCGGCGCTGCCTCCGGACGTAGGGTTCGCCTCGTGGCCATACTGACGGCGGTGCAGCCTCACGCCGTGATCAGTCCTGCATATCGCCTCGTTTTCCGCCTTGAGATCGCCAACCGGCCGGGTATGTTCGCGACCGTCGCGACCACGATCGCCGCGCGCAGCTGCAGCCTCGGCGCTATCGATCTGGTGGAGGCCACACCCGTGGTGCACGTCCGTGATGTGACCGTCGACGCGCCCGACGAGAAGACCGGGCAGCTGCTTCACGAGGATCTGCAGCACCTCGAAGGCGTGAACGTGCGATCAGTGTCGGATCGAGCATTCCTGATGCACCTGGGTGGGAAGATCGAGGTCAAAGGCCGCATCCAAGTCCGCACGCGCGACGACCTCAGCCTCGTGTACACGCCGGGCGTTGCTCGCATCTGCCGTGCGATCGCGGACGACAAGGAGAAAGCCTGGAAGCTCACCATCCGCCAGAACAGCGTTGCTGTCGTCAGCGACGGCACGGCCGTGCTTGGCCTGGGCGACATCGGCCCGTGGGGCGCGATGCCCGTGATGGAAGGCAAGGCGCTCATCTTCGCGGAGTTCGCGGGCATCACGGCATTCCCGATCTGCCTCGACACGAAGGACCCCGACGAGATCGTGCGGACCGTGCAGCACATCGCGCCGGTGTTCGGCGGGATAAACCTCGAGGACATCGCCGCGCCGTCGTGCTTCATCGTCGAGCGCGAGCTGCGAAAGCGGCTCGACATCCCGGTCTTCCATGACGACCAGCACGGCACCGCGATCGTCGTCCTGGCCGGCCTGCGTAACGCGGCCGCCGTCGTGCGGCGCGAGCTCTCCGACCTGCGCGTCGTCATCGCTGGTGCGGGCGCCGCTGGCATCGCGACCGCGCGGCTGCTGCAGATCGCCGGTGTGCGCGATATCACACTCTGCGACCGTCACGGCATCGTGAACGCCTCTCGCTCAGACGAGAACTTCGAGAAGATCGCTGTCGCCAAGCTGCTCGGGATCACACGCTCGGGCTCGCTCGAGGACGCGGTCGCGGGCGCGAACGTCTTCATCGGTCTGTCCGGTCCGGGCATCCTCTCGATCGACGCGCTGCGCACGATGTCGCGGCCGCGCATCGTCTTCGCGCTCGCGAACCCGGATCCCGAGATCGATCCCCTGGTGGCGGCACCGGAGGTCGACATCCTCGCGACCGGCCGCAGCGACTACCCGAACCAGGTGAACAACTCGCTGGTGTTCCCCGGCGTGTTCCGGGGACTCCTCGACGCGCACGCGCGGGGCGTGTCATCGGAAATCGAGCTCGCGGCGGCGAACGCGCTCGCGGCGACGGTGCCTGCGGACGTGCGGTCCGCTGAGTACATCCTGCCGTCGATGTTCGACAAGGATGTGGTGCCGACGATCGCGAAGGCGGTCGCGGCCGCGACGCGCGCGGCGGGTCTCAGCCGGAGGACAGCGCTCACCGAAGCCTGACCCGGATGCGCGCCGTCGATGCGCCATCATGAAGTCGTGCTGATCCATCGACACGACGCGCCCCTCGATGACGCGGAGTGGCGTGCCTTCCTGAAGGAACATGACTTCGGTGAGCTCATCGCGCCCGGCGGCCAGGGTCGCGATCTGCCCGTCGTCGTACCGACGCATTTCCTCTGGGACGGCGAAAAAGAGATCGTGCTGCACCTGGCAAAGCCCAATCCCGTGTGGGATGCGCTGGCCGAGCGACCGCGCGCGCTGCTGTCGGTGTTCGGCGCGTACACGTACGTGCCCGGCCACTGGAACCAGGACGAGTACGGCGTGCCGACGTCGTACTACGCAGCGGTTCAGCTTGCCTGCGACGTCGAGGTCATCGATGAGCCCGCACGCGTCGCGGAGATCCTCGAGCGCCAGCTCGCGCACTTTCAGCCTGAGGGCAGGCACGCGCCGGTGCTCGCGGATGGGGACGACCGGTACGGCAAGCTCTTGCCGAATATCCGCGGGGTCCGCCTCGCCGTGACCGACCTGCGCGCGAAGCTGAAGTTCGGCACGAACCGCACCGTCCAGCATCGCGAGGTCGTCGCCGAAAAACTGCAGCAGCGCGGTGGACCGCTCGACCTGGAAGCGCGCACGCACGTCCTCGATCGCATCGAGCGCGCCAGGCGCTGATGGGCCCGAGGTTCCTCGCGGGTCTCGCGGTGCGCGACCCTGGGCATCTGCAGCGGCCTGTTCGTTCACGCCACGGCGTCGGCACTCGGGCTCTCGGTCGTCCTCGCGACGTCGGCGGAGGCGTTCACGGTCGTCAAGCTCGCTGGCGCGGCCCACCTCGCGTACCTCGGCATGCGCTCGGTGCGAGATTCGTTTGGGCACGTGGCGCCCGCGCAAGCGCGGCCGGCGCGTGCCAACACGTCGCATCTGCAGCGCCTGCTGTCGAACGTCCTCAACCCAAAGGTCGCGGTGTTCTGGCTGTCGCTCTACGCCTACGTGCTGGCGAGGCTCTCGGCGCTCTTCGCGCGTGCCGGCGTCCGTCGCTGGCTCGAGCGCGTCACCGGCGGGTGCTCATCGGCCTCGGCGTGAGGCTCGCTTTCGAACGGCGCTAGCCCTCTGTCGCGGGCGTTCGTCTCCGCGTCGCATGATCAAGAGGTCGCGTAGCTCGACCAGGCGCCCGCGCAGCCAATCGCGCTCGTTGCCGGCGAGTCGCGCTAACGATGTCGCCAGCACCGCGAGCTCATCCGCCTCGAGCTCGAGCAGCACCTCGCTCGTGGGGTACCCCGCGGCTGCAAGGAGCGCGGCCGCCGGAAGTCCGAGGGCAGCCGCGAGACGGGCGAAGACGGTGGCGCGCGGTTGTTCGATGCGGCCGGCCTCGAGCTCGGAGATCGCGCTGCGTGAGACGCCGACGCGCGTTGCGAGCTCTGATTGCGTGAGATGCACCTTCGCGCGCTGCTCGCGGACGAGACGGCCGAGTGACGGGGGAGCCGATGCCTTCGCGGCCATGCCGCGCACAGTACAACGGCCGTCGCCAACTGGCGACAATCTGACAGAATACTGTCATGGAGACCGTTCAGGCCGTCCTGGCCATCATCCTCATCGACCTCGCGCTCTCGGGCGACAACGCACTCGTCATCGGCATGGCCGCGCGGAATCTGCCGCCAAGACAGCGCCGCCGGGCGATCATCTTCGGCGGTCTGGGCGCGGTGGTCCTGCGCATCGCAGCCGCGGCGGTCGTGACGCTGCTTCTCGCCATCCCGTATCTCCAGTTCGGCGCGGCCATCGTGCTGTTGCTGATCGCGTATCGCCTCGTCCACGCCAGCGAGTCGCAGAGCAGCAGGGAGATCCGCCCGGCGGGCCGGCTGCGCGAGGCGATCCTCACGATCCTGGCGGCGGACGCGGCGATGAGCCTCGAGAACATCCTCGGCGTCGGCGCAGCGGCGCACGGCAGCATCGCGCTCCTGGCGTTCGGTCTCGCGCTGTCGATCCCGATCGTGCTGTTCGGCAGCTCGCTGGTCGTGCGCCTGCTCGAGAAATACCCGCGCGCGATCTGGCTGGGCGCGCTCGCGCTCATCTGGACGGCCGCCGAGATGATCCTCGACGAGCCGGCCATCCCGCTTCGGGACGTGATCCCCTGGTCGGCCGAGCTCGTTCTCACGGCTGTCTTCCTGGGGATCATCGTCGCGACGCGCGGCGCCGTACAGGCGCGCCGCGCAGCCGCCGTACACTGACGCCGCGCTCCGAGGATTTCGGGGCCAGAAAGGACCGAAGTCTCGTGAGCCTCCAGGACAAGACGCTGACCTGTCGCGACTGTGGCCAAGAATTCGTGTGGACTGCCGGCGAGCAAGAGTTCTACGCATCCCGCGGTCTTCAGAATCCTCCGAGCCGATGCTCCACCTGCCGCGCCGCGCGCCGTTCCAGCCAGGGAGCCGGTGCAGGTGCCGGCCCGCGTGAGATGTTCACGGCGGTGTGCAGCAACTGCGGTGGAGAAGCGCGCGTGCCGTTCCAGCCGCGCGGTGACAAGCCGGTGTACTGCAGCAATTGCTTCGAGCAGATGCGAGGAGCGCGCCGTTAGCTCGAGCAGGAGGGGATCCTGCTTCACGCTCTGACCTATCGCGACTTTCGCTTGTTCTGGGCCGGTCTGTCGGTTTCGCAGATCGGATCCTGGATGCAGGTGTTCGCGCTCGGGATCCTCGTCGTGCAGCTCGCCGTCAAGGACGGCAACATCGCTCTGGCTCCGTTCTATCTCGGCCTTACCGCACTGGCTCGCGC
>JANMWW010000254.1:0-6698 GCA_031394155.1 Chloroflexota bacterium
CCTCTTCAACATCCCCGGGGAGCCCTGGTCCGTCGTCCTTCTCTTCGATGGGTTCCCTCTTGCGAAGAAGAAGGGCAGACCAGGCCTCGCGCTGACATCGTCGTTCTTGGCGTCGTTCGTCGGCGCCTTCATCGCGACAGTCCTCTTCACTTTCTTCGCCGAGTGGATCGCGTCGCAAGCGCTGAAGTTTGGCCCGGCCGAGCTCTTCGCCGTCTTCGTCCTGTCATTCACGACCCTTGTCGGCCTCGGCGCAGAATCGCCGGCGAAGGCCGTCGCGATGCTCGCCTTCGGCCTGCTTCTCGCTGCGGTCGGATTCGACACGCTGACGGGGAGCCAGCGACTCAACTTCGGCTCCATCCAGCTGCTTTCGGGCATCGGCTTCGTGCCAGTGACGATCGGCCTGTTCGGGATCGGCGAGATCCTCGCCTCCGCCGAGGAGCAGGGCATCGGCTACATGGAGAAGATCAGCGCGAGACTCGGATTCAAGGATCTCTTCGAGGCTCTTGCCGCGCTTCGTGCCCGCTTCTGGCTTGTTGTCTCGAACTCGGTGATCGGATTCCTGTTCGGCGTGCTGCCTGGGCACGGCGCCACGGCCGCGTCGTTCCTCGGCTACGGCCTGGCCCGGCAGTACGCGAAGAACAAGGATGACTTCGGCAAAGGTGAGATCAGCGGCATCATGGGCCCCCAGGCGACCGCCGACGCCGCGGGCGTCGCGTCGCTCGTGCCGATGATCACGCTCGGCGTCCCGGGATCACCCACCTCGGCCGTTATCATGGCCGGCTTATTCGTCTGGGGCCTGCAGCCGGGACCACTCCTCTTCATCCAGCATCAGGACTTCGTGTGGGGCCTCATCGCGAGCATCTATCTGGGGCACGCCATCACGTTCGCTATCTGCCTCTTGGCTGTACCGCTACTCGCGATGATCATGCGCATCCCCTACGCGATCATCACGCCATTCATCGTCGTGATCTCGATCATCGGATCCTACTCACTGAATAGCTCGATCCTCGACGTCGCCTGGACAGTCTTGTTCGGCCTGGTCGGATATTGGCTGCGGAAGATGAAGTACCCGCTCGCGCCGCTCGTCGTGGCCCTCGTGCTCGGCGATTCGACAGAGCGCGAGCTGCGCAAGTCGCTCATCGCGGGGCAGGGTGACCCTGCGTTCTTCTTCTCGAGCCCGCTCGCGAGCGCGATGATCGTCCTGGCGGTCGTCATCCTTGTCCTGCCATTCATTCGCGGACTTCGGAACCGTGGCCGCGCTCAGACTGCAAGCACCGGCGCCTCGCACTAGCCTCGGTCGGTGACGATCCTCGACGCGGTCTACATCGTCGCAGCGTTCGTTCTCATCCTCTTCGGCGCTCAGGCATTCACCGACGGCGTCGAGTGGCTGGGTGTGATGCTCAACCTCTCCGAGGGCGCGACCGGCAGCATCCTCGCGGCGATCGGGACCGCGACGCCGGAGACGCTCATCCCCGTCATCGCCATACTGTTCACGAATTCGCCCGATGCCGACGAGATCGGCGTCGGCGCGATCCTCGGCGCGCCGTTCATGCTGGCGACCCTGGTCATGCTCCTCATCGGCGTGACGGCGTACGTGCTACGCAAGCAGCGAGGCCGCGACACGTTGCGGGTCGACGCAGCGCACGCGAGCCGGGACCTCTCCTTCTTCCTGGTGATGTACACCCTCGCACTCGCCCTGGCGCTGCTCCCGCCCGACCTGCATTTCCTCAAGGGCTACGTCGGTTGGATCTTCCTGCCGGCCTACTTCCTGTACGTCTTCCTCGTGCTTCGGACGCCGAAGACCTCGGCCGAGGACATCGAGGAGGCAAAGGAGGAGCGCGAGGCATTCGGCGAGCTGAGCTTCGCGTCATACCTGCGCCGCCTTGGCGCGAACGTCGTCGCGACGAAGCCGCCGATGTGGCTCGTCGTGACTCAGACGCTCGTCGCATTTGGCGCGATCGTGCTCGGCGCCCGCTTCTTCGCCGACTTCGTCGAGGATTTCTCGCACGCGATGGGCTTCAATACGCTGCTGGTGGCGCTCATCCTCGCGCCGCTCGCGACGGAGCTCCCCGAAGCCGCGAACAGCCTCATCTGGACCAGGGAGGGCAAGGACGTCATCGCGCTCGGCAATGTGGCCGGCGCGATGGTCTTCCAGTCGACCGTGCCCGTCACCATCGGCGTCCTGCTGACGCCGTGGCAGCTGGGCCAGTTCGGCACGGTCGCCGCGATCTTCGCGCTCATCTCGGGCGCGCTCATCTGGTTCCAGGTCAGGACGCGTGCCAAGGAGAATTCCCTTCCGCTGTCGGCGCTCATGCTGGGCGGGAGCCTGTACGTCGTGTTCCTCGCTTATGTGCTCTGGAGCGTGCTCGCGGCCTAGAATGCCTCCGGATCCGCTTGGCGCTCCGGCGCCCGCGGTAATGAGGGAGGTCTCACTACGAGATGAAGCGTTTTCTCACATACCTGCTCGCCTCAGTCGTGCTCACCACGTCCTGTGGTGCGCTCGGCATCGGAGGCAGCGCGCTCAAGGTCGGCATGGTCACGGACATCGGTCAGCTCGAAGACAAGTCGTTCAACGAGTTCTCTTGGAAGGGTGTTCAGGACGGCGCCAAGGCGATCGGCGGTACGCCCCAGGTCATCGTCACGAAGGACATCGCCGACTACAAGCAGAACATCCAGACATTCGTTGACCAGAAGTACGACATCATCGTGACCGTCGGCTTCCTCATCGGCAGCGAAACGCTCAAGGCCGCGAAGGCGAACCCGACGATCCAGTTCTTCGGCATCGACCAGTTCGTCGCCGACCCGGTACCCGCGAACTACCAGGGCCTCCTGTTCAACGAAGCACAGGCGGGCTACCTCGCCGGCATCGTCGCCGGGACCATCACGAAGACCGGCAAGATCGGCGCGGTCGGCGGCCGCTCCGATGTGCCGCCGGTCGTGAACTACATCAAGGGCTACCAGAACGGCGCGAAATCCGTCAACGCGAACGTGCAGGTGACAGCGGTCTACGTCGAGGACTTCAACGCGCCCGACAAGGGCGAGGCTGCGGCGAAGACGATGATCGCCCAGGGCGTTGACGTCGTCTTCCAGGTCGCCGGTCTCACCGGCACCGGCGTGCTCCGCGCCGCGTGCAACGCCAAGGTCTACGGGATCGGCGTGGATGTCGATCAGTACCTGTCGCTGCCGGCGACGAAGGACTGCACGATCACCAGTGCCGAGAAGAAGCTCCAGAACGCCGCCCGCGACGCGATCCAACGTTTCAAGGACAAGGGCAAGCAGAGTGGCAACTTCAACGGCGACGCGACGAACGAGGGCATCGCGGCATCGCCGATCCGCAACCTCACTCCTGTTCCCGCGGGCCTCGAGGACAAGCTGAAGGCCGCCGTCGCGGACATGAAGTCGGGAAAGCTCAAGGCGATCCCGTGACACGCGCCTGACGACCGATTCGGAGCGGGCCGGCCTTCGGGTCGGCCCGCTCTTTGTTGATATGAGGCGATGACCGAGAAGAGCCCGGTGCTCGAGATGCGCGGCGTCACCAAGCGCTTTCCCACGGGTACGCTGGCGAACGACGCGATCGACCTGGATCTGGGCGCGGGCGAGATCCACGCGCTCCTCGGCGAGAACGGCGCGGGCAAGTCGACACTCATGAACGTCCTCTATGGGCTGGTCACGCCCGACGAGGGCGAGATCCGGATCAACGGCGCGCCGGTCACGATCCAGGGCCCGGCCGATGCCATCGCACGCGGCATCGGCATGGTCCACCAGCACTTCATGCTCGTGCCGGTCCTAACGGTCGCTGAGAACGTCGTGCTCGGCCAGGAGATCACGCGGGGCGGTCAGATCCTCGACATGCGGGCCGCCGAGCGGCGCATCCGTGAGCTCGCCAGCGGACTGGGGTTCGCCGTGGATCCCGGCGCTCGGATCGACGAGCTGTCGCTCGGTCAACAGCAACGCGTCGAGATCCTCAAGGCGATTTACCGCGGAGCGCGGATCCTCGTGCTCGACGAGCCAACCGCCGTCCTGACGCCGCAAGAGACGCGCGAGATCTTCGGCGTGCTGCGGCGCCTCGTAGAGTCCGGCACAAGCATCATCTTCATCAGCCACAAGCTCGACGAGGTCTTGGAGATCGCGGACCGCGTCACCGTCATCCGCCGCGGCAAGGTCGTCGGCACTCGGAAGCCGGCGGAGACGAACGAGAACGAGCTCGCCGAGCTGATGGTCGGCCGCGCCGTGTCGCTTAGCGTCGACCGCGGGCAGTCGCATCCCGGCGACGTCATCCTCGAGGTCGTCGGGCTTCGCGCCACTGACGACCGCCGCCACGAGGCGTGCCAAGGCGTCGACCTCACTGTCCGCGCCGGCGAGATCGTTGGCATCGCCGGGGTCGGCGGCAACGGGCAGGACGAGCTCGTTGAATGCATCGTCGGCCTCCGAAAACCCACCGCGGGGGCGATCCGCGTGGCCGGCCGCGACATCACGCGCCTGAGCGTCGACGCGCGCCGGGACCTGGGCATGGCGTACGTGCCCGCGGACCGACAGCGATTCGGGCTGGTGCTGCCTTTCCGGCTTCCCGACAATTTTGTCCTCACGCGCTACGCCGAGGCGCCCTACGCCGGCGGATTTGGTGGCTTCGTGCGGCAGGACGGGCCGATCCGCCGCGAGGCCGACCGCCTTGCCAAGGAGTTCGACGTTCGCACGCCATCCCTCGACCTCCCCGTCGCCACGCTCTCGGGCGGCAACCAGCAGAAGGTCGTCGTCGCGCGTGAGTTCCGTCACGACCTCACGGTCCTCACGATCGATCAGCCCACGCGGGGCCTCGACGTCGGCAGCATCGAGTTCATCCACAAGCAGGTCATCGAGCGGCGCGATGCAGGCGTCGCCGTCCTGCTCGTGTCGGCCGAGCTCGACGAGGTGCTCGATCTCTCCGACCGCATCCTGGTCATGTACCGCGGGCGCATCGTCGGCAGCTTCGCCGCCGCCGAGGCACAGCGCGAGAAGGTCGGCCTCCTGATGGCCACCGGCGAGTCCCGACCGTGAGGACTTTGCGCACGCGTCTCGCGCCGACGTGGGCGGTCGCGTCGATCCCGGTCTATTCGATCGTCCTCGCGTTCGCGGTCGCTGCCATCGTGATCATCGTCTCCAGCGCCTTCACGGCGAGCGGCTTCGACCCGTTGCTGCCATTCGCCGCATACGGGCGCCTTCTCGCGGGGTCGTTCCTCAGCGGCAACGCCATCGCCAACACGCTGGTGTCCGCCGCGCCGCTGATGTTCGGCGGCCTCGCCGTCGGGCTCGGCCTCAAAGCCGGACTTTTCAATATCGGGGTAGCCGGTCAGTTCCTCGTCGGTGCGTTCGCCGCTGCGGTCACCGGTGCGTCGCTGGCGTCCGCCCCGACCCTCGTCGCCATGCCGCTCGCGATGCTCGCAGGTGCGGCCGGTGGTGCGGCGTACGGCTTCATCCCGGGATATCTCAAGGCACGCACCGGAGCCCATGAGGTCGTCACCACGATCATGCTCAACAGCGCCGCGGTGCTGCTGCTCACGTGGGCGGTGAACGACCTCGTGCGCGCGCCTGGCTTCACCTTCCCGCGCACCGGCGAGATCGGCCACAGCGCATTGCCGGTCCTGCTGGGCCGCAACCTGCACCTGGGCATCGTTTTCGCCGTCGTCACGATCTTCGTGATCCGCTGGATCCTGAATCGCACGACCCTCGGCTTCGAGATCCGGACCGTCGGCACGAATCCCAACGCCGCGCGCTATGCCGGGATGCGACCGGTGCTCATCACCGCGCTCACGATGACGATCTCCGGCCTGCTCGCCGGTCTGGCTGGCGCGATCCAGATGCTCGGCGTCATCGGCTTCTACGCCCCTGGCATCACCGCGTCCGTAGGCTTCGACTCGATCGCCGTCGCCCTGCTGGGCCGGTCCGATCCCATCGGCATTCTCTTCGCCGCGATCCTGTTCGGAGCTTTTCGCGCGGGCGCCCCCCTCATGCAGATCGAAACGAGCGTGCCAGTCGAGGTCATAGACATCATCCAGGCGCTCGTGATCCTGTTCCTCGCGGCCGACCTCATCGTCCGAAGGGTGTTCCGCGTGCGCGCGCCCAAGGTCGAGATCGTGGAGATGGCGACGGTCACTGGCTCGTGGGGTGGCACGCCACCCACGAGCTCGGCCGGCTGATGGACCTCCTCGCGATTCCTCGTCTGATCTGGGAGCTCGGCGTGTATCTGTTCGAGGTCATCCCCGACCTCCTGCCGATCATCCTGGCGCTCGCGACGCCGCTGGCGCTCGGTGCGCTCTGCGGAGTGCTCAACGAGCGATCTGGCGTGGTGAACATCGGGATCGAGGGGATCATGCTCACGGCGGCGTTCTCCGGTTACCTCACCGGCTTCGTGTTGCACGAGACGCTGGGCACCACGCTCGCCGTCACGTTCGGGATCGGCGTCGCCGTCCTCACCGGCGCGGCGCTCGGACTGCTCCACGCGTGGCTGACCGTGACCGTACGCGCCGATCAGATCATCGCTGGCACGATGATGAACATCGCGGCGTTCGGTGTGACTGGGTACCTCAACCGATTGATCATCACGCCGTCGGGCCGCGGAGGCGCCGGTGTCATCCCGCCATTTCACCTGCCCGATCAGAACGCGGGGCTTCCCCTCCTCGGCCCGATCCTCGCGATGTTCCTCGACCAGGGCCCGATCGCGA
>JANMWW010000277.1:0-2852 GCA_031394155.1 Chloroflexota bacterium
CGACGCGCGGTGAGTGCACGAGGAAGGTGCGCTCGACGCCGATGCCCGACGAGATCCGACGGACGGTGATCTGCTCGTCGACGCCGCCGTTGCGCACGCGGAGGACGGTGCCTTCGAACTTCTGGAGGCGCTCGCGGTTGCCTTCGACCACGCGAACGGAAACGGCCACCGTGTCGCCAGGCCGGATCTCTGGGAGATCGGCCTTCAGCTGCTCGGAGGCAAGTGTCTTCAAGACGTCGTTCATCGGCATGGTGATAGCGCTCACGAAGAGTTCGAAGTCTACCAGAATGCCTAGCGCTTCGCCTTCTTTAGGCGGTCGAGGATGGTCACATGTGAGACTCCGAAGTGGGTCGCCAGCTGCCGCACGGTGAGGCCGGTCGACCGAAGCCGGGTCACGTCGGCCACGGTGGGCCCGCGCAATCCGCCGCGAGCGGCCCGCAGGCGCACGCCGGCAGCGCGCAAGCGCGCGCGAACTGTCGCCGGCGAGATACCGAAGCGGGACGCGATCCGGTATGAGCCGACGCCTGATGAATACGCCGCGATGAGGTCGGCCTCGGGTATGTCTCGCTTCCCTGACGGCCGCGGCAGCCGCGCTCGCTCGGCCGGAGTGAGCTTCGCCTCGGCGAGCAGATCGGGTCTGCGCTCCGCCGTCCTCCTGATCGACTCCGCACGCCGCCACTTCGCGACGGCGCCGTGGTCGCCGGACATCAGCACGGCCGGGACCTTCTTTCCCTCGAACTCCGGCGGCCGCGTGTATTGGGGCCCTTCGAGGAGCCCGTCGATGTGCGACTCGTGCGAGAGCGACTCCGCGTCGATGACCCCAGGGACGAGGCGCGTCATCGCGTCGATGACGATCATCGCACCGAGCTCGCCGCCGGTCAGGACGTAGTCCCCCACCGACACCTCTTCATGCACGAGCGACTCGATGAGACGCTCATCGACACCTTCGTAGTGACCGCAGACGAGCACCACGTGCGGAAGCGCCGCGAGCCGCTGCGCCGCCGCCTGATCGAACACCTTGCCCTGGGCCGAGAGCAGCACGACATGCCCGTCCGCGCCTTTGACCTCGCGGATCGCTTTCGCGAGAGGCTCAGGTTTCATGACCATTCCGGCGCCACCACCGTACGGAGTGTCGTCGACGACGTGATGGCGATCGATCGTCCACGCCCGTATGTCGCGCACGCGAAGCTCGAGGCGTTCCGCCTGGCGGGCGCGCGCGACGATGCTCTCGGCGAACGGGCTCTCGAACATCCTTGGAAAGAGCGTGAGCACGTCGATCACGAGGGCGACCATCAGAATTCTTCCTGCGGTATGACGACGATCTTTCCGCCCGGCACATCGACGCTGCGCACGACCGTGTCGATCATCGGCAGCAGCAGCTCTTTCCCGTCCTGATCGATGACCAGTACGTCGGCAGCGCCGGCGCGGATGAGGTCACGCACCGTGCCGAGCGGCGCGCCTTCAGGCGTCTCGACCGCGAGTCCGACGAGGTCGGCCCACAGGACGCGTCCGGTCTGGATCGCCTGTCGCGAGGCGTCACGCGAGACCCGCAGGTATTTGTCGCGCAGCGTCAGCGCCGCTTCACGCGAGCCATAGCCCGCAAAGGCGACGATCGGCTGATCCGCAGGCCCGCGCAGATTCGTGATCGTCAGCGGACCCACGCCTTCGCAGTCCAGCGTCGCGCCGGGCGCGAATCGGCCGGGGACGTCGCTGCGTGGATCGAGACGTACTTCGCCGCGGACGCCGTGCGGTCCGCGGATCTGCCCGACGACGAGCATGTCGTCGTCGCTAATCGATCTCGAGGTTGACCTGTGTGCCATCGCGTGTCGCCATCACCTTCAGCAGCGCACGGATGGCCTTCGCGATGCGACCGCCGCGCCCGATGACCTTGCCGACATCGCCTTCGGCGACCCGGAGGTGGAGCTTGATGAAATTGCCATCGAGCTCTTCGGTAACGACCACGGCGGCAGGGTCATCGACGAGCTGCTTCGCGACATGCTCGAGCATGCTCTTCATCCGGCCGCCCTTCTCTTCGCTCAGGTGATCGGTCAACGAACGGAGGGCGGGACCTCGGCGTCCGGAAGGCCGCTCTTGACGAGGATCATGCGGGCGGTCGCGGTCGGGCGCGCGCCGTTCTTGATCCAGTGACGAGCGCGGTCAGCGTTGACCGCGAGCTCAGCTGGCTCGGTGCGCGGGTTGTAGTGACCGATGTTCTCGATGAATTTGCCGTTGCGCGGCGCGCGCGAGTCGGCGATCACCACCCGATAGGTCGGAGCCTTTGTCTTGCCAACGCGGCGCAGGCGGATGTGCACAGCCAACTTCGGTGAACCCTCCCATACATGGAACCGCGCGGGGTGAGGAATGAGTGTACCGCTTCGACGCAGGCGGGGCAGCCTGCTTGTCCGTCGCGCGGCTCAGCCGAGGCGCGGCATCCCAGGGATGCGGGGCAGCCTGCCACTCTTTGCCATGCCGCCCATCTGCTTCATGACCTTTTGCATCTCGGCGAATTGCTTGATGAGCTGGTTGACGTCGGCCACGGTGGTGCCGGAGCCTGCGGCGATCCGCCGCCGCCGCGAGGCGTTCATGAGCGCAGGATCGCCCCGTTCGTCCTTCGTCATGGACGAGATGATCGCCTCGATCTGACGCATCTGGGCCTCGGCCTCGGGACCCTCCGGCAGCTGCTTCGCGAGGCCACCCATGCCCGGGATCATCTTCATGAGGTCGCCGATCGGCCCCATCTTCTTCACCTGCTGCAGCGTCGCGTAGAAGTCCTCGAACGTGAAGCGCGCCTCCAGGAGCTTCTTGGTCTGCTCCTCGGCGGTCTTTTGATCGACGTGCTCCTGCGCGCGCTC
>JANMWW010000345.1:0-5251 GCA_031394155.1 Chloroflexota bacterium
GCAGGCGCAGGCCGTCGTCGCGGTAGAGCGATACCTCGACTCTCGCGGCGTACTTCGGAAGCGAGCCGACAAGCGTCGTTGCTGCGGCGCTCATCGATGATCTCGTGCGCTCGGGACGGAATCGCGCTGTGATATCCGCGGTGAGCGCAAGTGAGCTGCTGGTCCGGCCGCTTCGTGCCGCGCGCGACGACGTTGGCCGATCGATCCTTCACTTCCTTCGTACCTTCGCGAACGTAGAGGTCGTCGCGGTCGACGTGGCGGTCGCGAGCATCGCCGCGACGTTACGGGTCCGCGAGTCCATGAAGGTCGCCGACGCGCTCATCGCGGCGAGCGGCCTCGATCGGGCCGCGACCGTCGCCTTTTCCGACGACGCCGGCTGGCCAGCGGTGCTCGCGCGCGGGCCAGCCACGATGAAAGTTCTCGCGCTCAGGTCCTTCCTTCCGTTCGCCTAGGCTGGTCGGAGCGTGCGCACCACGAACACTCGCGCGACCAGCCACTTTCTGTACGTGCCGGGTCGCGCCGCCGCGGAGCGCGCGGGCAAGGCGCTGGCGCGCGCTGGATTCCGTTCCGAAGCCGGTCCGGCCGCCGACGGCGACGACTGGCTGGTGATCGCGACGCACGATGAGCTCGCGGAGCGCGACCGGGAGGTCGCGACGCAGGAGGCTATGCGCGAGATCGCGCTCGCCGTGGGCGGTCAGTACAACGGCTATGCGGTGCGCGCGAAGTGAGCGTGCTCTTGGGCTCGAAGGTCGTGGTGACCGGCGGCGCCGGCAACGTCGGGTCGCAGATCGTGGACGCGGTCATCGCGAAGGGGGCGCGCGAGGCCGTTGCGCTCGACGCGATGGTCCGCGGCGTTCCCGAGAACCTCGCGCCGGCCATCGCGACGGGCAAGGCGCGCCTGGTCGAGATCGACATCCGCGATCGCGAGGCCGTGCGTGCGAACATCGAAGGCGCTGATGTCGTGTTCCATCAGGCCGCGCTCCGATGGACGCGCTGTCAGGAACACCCGCGCGAGTGCCAGGAGGTCATGGTCGACGGCACGTTCAACGTGCTCGAGGCCGCGGCCGACGCGAAGGTGAAACGTGTCGTCATGGCATCGAGCGCGGTGGTCTACGGCGAGCCGACGCGGCTGCCGATCGACGAAGACCAGCCGCTTCGCGGAACGACCGTGTACGGCGCGGCGAAGATCGCGAATGAGCAGCTGGGCCGCGCGTACGCGCACCTGCGCGACCTCCCGATCACGTCGCTGCGCTACTTCAACGTGTACGGCCCGCGCATGGACGTGCGCTCGCAGTACGTCGAGGTGATGGTCCGCTGGCTCAATCTCATCGATGAAGGCAAACCGCTCACTCTTTTCGGCGACGGCAGCGCATCGGTCGATTTCGTCTACGTCGGCGACGTCGTTCGCGCGAATCTGCTGGCCTGCGATGCGAAGGCGAAGGACGCTATCGTGAATGTCTGCAGCGGGGTCGAGACCCGGATGAAGGACCTCGCCGAGCTCCTCCTCGAGCTCACCGGGAGCACGGTCGGCATCGAGTTCAAGCCGCAGCCCCCTGGTGCCCTGCCGGCGCGGCGCTACGGAGACCCGCGGCGGGCCGAGGAATTGCTCGGCTTTCGGGCCGAGACCAAGCTGGCGGACGGCGTTCGTGAATTGATCAGATGGCGCAGCGAAGCGCTCGCCGCCACCAGGAGGTAGTCATGGCGACCGAAGCGAAGAAGAAGCTCAACGTCCCGATCACCAAGCCGTCTCTGGGCGAGGAGGAGGCGCGCGCGCCGTTCGACTCGATCAAGAGCGGGTGGGTCACGCAGGGGCCGAAGGTCGCTGAATTCGAGAAGGCCGTCGCCGCGTACGTGGGCGCGAAGCACGGCGTCGCGACGACCTCCTGCACGACCGGCCTGCATCTCGCGATGGCGACGGCGGGCATCGGCCCGGGCGACGAGGTCATCGTCCCGTCGTTCACGTTCATCGCCTCCGCGAACGCGATCCTTTACACCGGCGCAACGGTCGTCTTCTGCGAGATCGACCCGAAGACCTTCAACATCGATCCGAACGACATCGAGAAGCGCATCACCAAGAAGACCAAGGCCATCATGCCGATCGACCAGATCGGCCTCTCCGCCGACATGGACGCGGTCAACGCGATCGCGAAGAAGCACGGCCTCGACGTGGTCGAGGACGCCGCGCCGGCGATCGGTGAGGATTACAAGGGGAAGAAGGTCGGATCGAACGCGCATCAGACGGTGTTCTCATTCCACCCGCGCAAGGTCATCACGACCGGCGAGGGCGGCATGATCACGACCGACGACGACGCCTTCGCCGACCGCGCGCGCAAGCTGCGCGCGCACGGTATGAGCGTCTCGGACCTCGATCGCCACAAGTCCGACCGCGTGATCATCGAGGAGTACCCCGAGCTCGGGTTCAACTACCGCATGACCGACATTCAGGCCTCGATCGGCCTCGTGCAGCTGCGCCGTCTCGATGAGCTCCTGCGCATCCGCCGCGAGAAGGCGCAGCGCTACAACACCGAGCTCGCCGACGTGAAGGGCATCGAGGTGCCGTTCGTGCCGAAGTACGCGAGCCACACGTATCAGTCGTACTGCCTGCGCCTCACAAAGGACTGCACGCTCGATCGCGAGGACCTCATGACGAATCTCCTGCGTCGCGGCATCGCGACGCGCCGCGGCGTCATGGCCTCGCACCTCGAGAAGACGTACACCGACCGCATCGGCAAGGTGAGCCTGCCGGTGACCGAAGAGGCGACGCGCTCGACGATGCTGATCCCGCTCTACGCGACGATGACCGACGAGGAGCAGTCCTGGGTCATCGAGTCGCTGCGCGAGGAGCTTGGCACCACGTAGGCGCACAGCGACGGTCGTCGCTGTCGTTCTCGTCGCCGTAGGCCTCGCGCTCGGCGTCTGGCTGACACGCGCTACGTCAGCCTCCGGCCCGGAAGGTCGTGTGTATCCGAGCGCCACCGTGCTCTCGGATGGCCGAGTGCTTGTCGCAGGCGGACAAGGTGACGCCTCGGTACTCGGGAGCGCTGCGATCTACGACCCCGACGCGAACGCGTGGACATCGGTCGATGCGCTGCACGAGCCACGCTTCGGACACGGGGCCGTCCTCCTGCCGGATGGTCGCGTCCTGGTCATGGGCGGCGAGGGACGATTTCGCCTCTTCAGCGCGGTCGGCGGCGATCTCCTCCCACCGCTCCTTGCCTCTGCCGAGATCTACGACGCCGCGACTGGCGGTTGGACGGCCGTGTCGCCGATGCCGCGTGCCCTGGGCGGAGTGAGGGCGAGCGTCGGCACGAATGGTCAAGTGATCGCGCGTGGCCGGTCGGTCGACTACGCCTCGCCGGAGTTCGCGTTCGAGTACCAGATCGTGCGCGATTCCTGGCGTGAGATTCCGATCGTCGATGGGACCCCGCGTCCGCTCATCGAAGTCCTCAACTACAACAACGAGACCGGCGTGGTGTTCTACAACACCGGTCCCCAGATCGGCGTCCGCGTCCCCCGGCCGCCCGATGCCCAGACAGGCTTCACGCCGCTAAACCAATACGCGACGGCTCGTCTTGGAGACGGACGCGTCCTCGTTGCGGGCGGCGAGCGTTACGGCGCGCCGAAGAGAGAAGTGCTCGTGTATTGCGCGATCTACGACCCAACTGCGAACTCGTGGTCTGGTCCATGTCCCTATCGATCGGCGCGATCGCTCCCGGCGCTGACCCTCCTTCGCGACGGCAGCATGTTGATGACTGGTGGCTACGGCGCGGAGCGCCGGGTGATCGACGCTGAGCGGTTCGATCCGAGGACGAAGACCTGGTCGCCCGCGGGCCGGCTGCCCTAAAGAGCGACGGTGAGCGTCTCGGCACTCTCCTTCGCGACGATCGCGGCGATCTCCGTCCGGCTCGCGTTCATTTGAAGATCCTGTCGCGCGCGACCTCCGCGAGCTGCTGCACGTACTGCACGATCTCGCGCTGGCCGAACTTCGACGAGCCGTGCTCGCGGTCGCGGAACGTGTACGCAACTTCGACGACCTTCTTGTACTTGCCGCGCGCCATGACCTCGAACCCGATCTTGAACCCGATCGGATTGAGCGTCACCCCATCGATGACCGACCTGCGCAGCGCGAAGAAGCCCGAGGTCGAGTCGCGCACCGGGACGAGCACCTGTCCCATGAGACACGCGACGCGCGACACGACCTGACGCCGCAGCGGCCAGTCCTCGATGCCGCCGCCGCTCACATAGCGGCTGCCCACCGCGAGATCCGCTCCATTCGCGATCGCGTCCGCAAGCTTTGGCGCGACCTCCGGCGGATGCGAGAGGTCCGCATCCATCACCAGGAGCACGTCACCCTTCGCGGCGCCGAACCCAGCGACTACGGCTGACGCGAGCCCGGCCTTGCCCGGACGTCGCACGACTCGGATCGGATGCGCCTTCCCGAGGCCCTCGGCGATATCGGCCGTCCCGTCGGGCGAGCCGTCGTCGACGACGACCAGCTCCCACTCGCGGCCCGCGAACGCCTTCGCCAGGCGATCGACGAGCAGGGGGAGCGAACCGGCTTCGTTGTATGTGGGGACCACGACGGAGACGAACGTGACGCCAGTCTAGGTTTTCCTTGGCTCGCCTAACCTTCATCCCGTGCGCGTCACCTTCGATGCACGTCATCTGCAGACGGTCGCGCGCGTGCGCGGCATCGGGCGCTATTCGCGGAACCTGCTCGCAGCGTTCGCGCGTCAGGCGCCTGCGGACGTCGAGTGGACGATGCTGCGGCTGCGGAACTTCCCGCCCGCCGACCCATCGACGCTCCCGCCGCACCGCGATCTCGCGACGCTGCGCCTGCGCCGGCCCGAGCTGTCGATGCTGGCGTTCGACCCCGTGTTGCTCTCGCTCGAGCTCCCGTTCTCGCGTCCTGACGTCTATCACTCCGTGCAGCTCGGGCTCCCGGCGGTGCGCGCGTACCGCGCGGTGATCACGATCCACGACCTCGCGCCGCTCCGCTGGCCGGAGCACTACCTGCGCATGCCGCACGCGCGCATCGGGCACCTGTGGGAATACGCGCTCGCGCGACGCGCCGACCACGTCATCGCCGTGTCCGAGTCGACCAAGCGCGATGTTGTCGAGCGCCTTCACGTTCCGAGCGAACGCGTGACCGTGATCCCCGAGGCCGTCGATTCGTCGTTCGCGCCGCCATCGCGCGACGCCGCGCTCGCTCAGGTGCGCGCGCGATTCGGTGTGGGCGCGCCGTACGTGC
>JANMWW010000366.1:0-5784 GCA_031394155.1 Chloroflexota bacterium
ACGCGATCACGTCGGCGACGGCATCGACCGTCCGGTCGAACAGCGGAAGATGGGTCGGCTCGCAATCGACGCCCGCGAGCTGCTGATAGAAGGTCAGCACGTAGTCGGGCCTGTCGCCAGAGGCCGTCGGGAGAAAGAGCACCCGCGGCCGAGCGCGACGCGCGAACGAGAACAGGTAGGTCGTCAGCGCGGGGTGGAACAGCTGCCGGCCGCCGCAGGGCAGGACGCGGCGCGTTACAGCGGCCGTACCCGGTCCACGACGTCTTCGAGCGCCTCACGAGCGCGCTCGAGCGGCGACGGGGGACGGATGCCATCGTGCGGTCCGAACCATTCGAGGACCGATGCGCCCCAGGTGAACCCGCCACCGAAGGCCACGAGCAGCACTTTGTCGCCGCGCTTCAGGCGCCCGGCGGCGGCCGCTTCGGCGATCGCGATCGGCACCGACGCAGCCGACGTATTGCCGTAGCGCTGGATATTCACGAAGACCTTGTCCATCGGGAAGTGCAGACGCTTCGCGACGCCTTCGATGATCCGGAGGTTCGCCTGGTGCGGGATCATGATCGCCATATCGTTCAACCCGAGCCCGGCCTCGCGGAGCGCTTCCTCGGCCGCGTCGGCCATCGACTTCACTGCGAGCTTGAAGACC
Source organism: Chloroflexota bacterium (assembly GCA_031394155.1). GTDB lineage: Bacteria > Chloroflexota > Limnocylindria > P2-11E > P2-11E > CF-39. The sequence goes on from JANMWW010000366.1 coordinate 647, forward strand.
TCACCGCCCTGCATGGTGATGAAGTGCTGCCCCATCTCGAGCGTGTCCTTCGTCGCCGGCATCCTGGCGCCACCGGCCCTCACCATGAGCAGCTCGCCCTTCGAGCCTTCGCTGTGCAGCACCACCGACTCGATGCCGACCGAGGCGTTCGACGCCTCGACGACCACCGCGCCGGCGCCGTCGCCGAAGAGCACGCAGGTGGTGCGGTCCTTGAAGTTCAGGAAGCGCGACAGCGTCTCGGCGCCGATCACGACCGCGTTCTGCACGGTGCCCGACGAGATCATGCCGCGCGCGACACCAAGCGCCGTCACGAAGCTCGTGCAGGCCGCCTCGATGTCGAAGGCTCCGGCGTGCGTCGCGCCGAGCTCCGACTGGACGATGCAGGCGGTCGCCGGGAACAGATAGTCGGGCGAGCACGTGCCGACGATGACGAGCTGGACATCCTGCGGGCGGAGCTTCGCGCGGTCCAGCGCGATGCGCGCTGCGCGCACCGACATCGACGAGGTGGTCTCGCCTTCGGCCGCGAAGCGGCGCTCCTTTATCCCGGTGCGGGAGGAGATCCATTCGTCGTTGGTATCGACGAACTTCGCGAGGTCGTCGTTGGTCACGACGCGCGAGGGCGCATACATGCCCCAACCCGTGATGACCGCGTTCTTCGCCACTTAGGAGATGTCGGTGGAGGTGCGGACCTTCCCCCGCGACGCGAAGAGCTCGCTGATGTCGCCGCTGAACGACTCGAGCACATCGTGCGCGTCGATCACGTCGTCGAGCGAAACGGGGGGGCGGCGCTGACGCCTTGGGCGGACCTGATCGTTTTGGGGAGCGCCAAGGGCCCTCAGGGACTGGGGCTTCTCCCCCACGTACACCAGGAGCGTGATGTTCGTGGCGCATTTCGAGCAGACCACCCGCACCACGTAAGCGCCATCCCGCTTGCCGAGCACGCTGATCTCGGACTTGCTGTGGTTCGTGCCGCAGAGCCCACAGTCGTAGTCCTTTGCGCGCTCGCGGAGGATCTTGAGGATGTTCATCAGCCTTCGAGCATACCGGAGCCCCCCGAGTCCAAACCAAGTCGCCAGGCAAAGAATGAATACTGGTCCGCGAGGTCGTCGACCTGCTTGTCGAGGGGTTTTCCGACGCCGTGACCGGCGTCGCTCTCGACTCGCAACAGCACGATGGCCTTGGGATCTTCCGCAGTTACCGCTTGCATGAGCGCGGTCATCTTGCGCGCATGCATCGGGTCGACGCGGCTGTCGCCTTCGGCCGTCGTGAACAGCACCGCCGGATAGCGCACGCCGCCCTGCACGTGGTGGTACGGGGAGTACGCGCGGAGCCAGCGGTACTGCGTCTGGTCCTCAGCGGTGCCGTACTCGGCGATCCAGAAGCGCGCGATGAGGAAGTTCTGATAGCGAAGCATGTCGAGGAGCGGCACCGCGCAGAACACCGCTCCGAACAGCTCGGGCCGCTGCGTGAGCGCCGCACCCGTCAGCAGCCCGCCGTTCGATCCCCCCGAGATGCCGAGTCGGGCGGCCGTGGTCCACTGCTGCGCGACGAGCGCTTCGGCCGCAGCGTGGAAGTCGTCAAAGACGTTCTGCTTTCTCTCGAGCATCCCCGCACGATGCCACTTCTCGCCGTACTCGCCACCACCGCGCAGGTTCGGCAGCGCGAAAAGACCCCCCGCCTCGACCCACGCGACGACACCCGGAAAGTACGCGGGCGTGCGCGAGATGTTGAAGCCGCCGTAGCCCGAGAGGACCGTCGGCACGTCGGCGGTCGCGCGGACATCACGCCGATGGACGAGGAACATCGTGATCTTGGTGCCGTCCTTGGACGCGTACGTGGTCTGCTCCACGATGAGCGAGTCGGGTCGCAGCCCGCGCGGCGTCGCGAGGCGGACGATCTCCTTGAGCGATCCGTCCGGCATCACCGCGAATGCCGCGGCGGGGGTGGCGAACGTTTCGTACATCAGCGTGATCAGGTCGGCGTTTGGATCGGCGTTCAGGCCGGACACGGTGCCCAACCCGGGCAGCGCCACGTCGCAAAGATGCCTGCCGTCGTGCGACCACAGCGAGACGCGCGAAGTCGCAGACGCGAGACGGACCACAGCCACGCGACCCGCAGACACGTCGAACAATTCGATCGCCTCGTCCGTCTCGGGTATCACGGTCCTCCACGACGCACGGCCGGGAGAGGTAAGCGGCGCGCGGACGATCGTGTAGTTCAAAGCGCCCAGGTTGGTGCGCAGCCACACCGCCTCATTCGTGAGCAAGCCGGTGGTGAGACCGTCCTCTCCGGCGACGACGGTCGCCCAGCCTTTCGCCGCATCGCGGCGGTCGTGGAGATAGACGTCGCTCTGCACCCATCCGCGGAACGCCTCGGCCATCACCCAGCGGCCGTCCGGCGAGGTCTGCACGACGAGGATGTCTTCCTTCGGCCGGCCATCGCCGAACACGAGCTCGTCGTGTGCGGGGTCGTCACCGAGCCGGTGGTAGCGGATGCGGCGGTGATAGTGCTCGTCGCCGGCTGGGACGGTGCCCGGCGCGGGGTGGACGGTGTAGTAGAAGCCGTTATCGGTCCACGCGACGCTCGAGCGCTGCGTGTACGGGATCCTCTCGCCGCAGTCGCTGCCCGAGCGCACGTCGACGACGTGCAGCGTGGAGAGCTCGTCGCCGCCGTGCGAGAGCCCGTAGGCGACGAAGCCGCCATCGGCCGACGGGTAATACCAATCGAGCGTGACCAGTCCCTTCGCATCAAGCGTGTTCGGATCGACGAGCACGCGATCCGCGCCGTCGACGCCCTCGCGAACGTAGAGCACTGCCTGCTTCTGCATGCCTTCGCGGCGCGTGTGGAAGATCCACTTGCCCGCAGGTCGTGGCGCACCGAGCAGGCCGACCGAGAGCAATTCGCGCAGGCGGCCGGCGAAGGACCGCCGCGCCGGCAACGCGTCCAGGACGCCATGCGTCCGCGCGTTCTGCGCGACCGTCCACTCGCGAATCCGGTCCGAAGATCCTTCGAGCCAACGGTAAGGGTCCGCGATCTTCTCGCCGTGCCACGTGTCCACCGCATCTTCGCGCGGGGCACGTGGCGCCGGCGGGATCAGGTCCACGTTCGGAAGCCTACCCAATGGCGAGCGCGAGGAGCCCGGCCGTCAGGAGAACGCGCGGCGCAGGACGCGTAGGAGCGGCTCGCCGGATAGGCCATCCCCCAGATACGCGTCGGCCACCCGGATCTCGATGTGCAGGTGCGGTCCGGCCTTCGTGCCGCTGTTGCCAACACGACCGATGACGATGCCTTGCTCGACGATCGACCCGATCGACAGCAGCTCGACGCTCTGCAGATGCGCGTAACGCGTGACCACGCCGTAGCCATGGTCGATCCAGACTTGGCGGCCACGCAGCTTGTCGAGGATCGCCTCGGGCGTGTAGCCGAGCTGAAATCCGGTGTCCTCTCCTGCGAGCTGTTCGTCCACGCTCCACTCGGTGTAGTCCGAGTCGATGCGGACGATCGTCCCGGCTTTCGTCGCGGCGACCGGCATGCCGAACGCGAGCGGGAAGTCGATGCCTTCGTGGAAGCCGCCGCGATACTCGCGCGGCGACCCCGGTAGGAGCTCGGGCTCGGAAGGAAGCTCGTATCCGACGGGGATCGCGAAGCCCATGAGGGCCGCTGCAGGGATGGCCGGTCCACGTCCGTGCCCGGGGACATCGAGCGCTGCCGCCGGGAAATGCTCGGTCGAGCGCTCGACGGCGTAGTGGATCGGCGCGGCCACCGCGACGGACTGCCCCGACTGCCACTGGACCGCCGCGAACGCGGCGCCGGCGATCACGGCGAGGAGCAGGAGCGGACGAATGAGCGCCACGTGGGCTGAACGCGCGTTCGCGTACTACGCAACGGCCGCGCTAGGCGTCCTTGAGAAAGTTGATCCCGCCCGCAATGGCCTGATAGCCCATCGATGCGTTGATGTGCAGGATCGGATCGTTCGCGGCGTCGTTGCCGGTGCGTACTCGATCGACGCCGAGGGCGATGGCCTGGGTCAGCGTCTCGCACTTGACCGCTCGCGCGATCCCGCGGCCGCGGGCCCGGCGGGCCGTCGCTGTGAAGGCCGTGCTCACGATGCCGCGCACGGGCGGATAGCTCAGCACGGACAGCCCGACGATGTCGTCGCCCTCGCGCGCGAGCCAGAAGCGCTCCTGGTGGATCTCCGGCGCCTCGAACCAACGGAGGTAGTCCTCGAGGGTGTCCTCGGGGATCGGCAACGTCGATGGGGTGTCCCGATCCGCCTCGATCGAGAGTCGCCAGATCTTGCGCGCCTTCTCCGGATCGCTGTCCTCCGCAAGCGTGACGAGGCGCACGCCCTGCTCTCGCATGCGCGCACGTGCGACCTCGGTCATCTGCACGATGCGCTCACGATTCGCGCCCAGATCGAGCTCCCAGCGGCGGTGCCGGCGATCCTCCCGGTATCCGCGCCCGAGGATCATGTCGATGCGCATCGTGTCGTCCTCGGCCGCGCGCACGGCGATCGTCCGCGCGCCGTCAGCCGCAAGGCGGCGCTCCATCTCTTCGAGCATCGCGCTCAACCGTGTCGCATCGCGATGATCGGGCAGCAGCTCGGCCCCGACGGACCCGAACCGCTTCTCGATCCGGTCCCAGCGGGGATGCTCGAAGAACGCGAAGCCGATCGGCGCGCCGCCTTGCACGGCGATGAAGTGCTGGGCCTGCCAAGCGTCTGGCGGGTGCTCCCACTCATAGCGTGTGACCAGCGGGTCGACCGGCGCGGTAGGCCGCACGGCCGTGAGCACGTCCGCGTAGAAGGCCGCGTCCGAGCCGGAGGCGGGCCGGTACTCAAACGCGCCGATGACGACGCCCATTACCCGCTCCGCTTCAGGCGGCCGGTCTTCTTCGCGTAGCGCTCGACCGCCACGAAGAGGCGCAGACCGAGCGGGATCGACAGCACGCCGACGAGGAGCGCCGGCCAGACCTCCGGCCACAGGGAGGCGAGGTCCGCGCCATCCATCAGCGCGGACCGCATGCCGCGGATCACGTACGTCGCGGGCGAGATCGTCGACAGCACCTGCATCCACCCCGGCAGCACGCTCACCGGGTAGTACACGCCCGACACGAGCAGCACCACGGCCTGGACGATG
>JANMWW010000387.1:0-5146 GCA_031394155.1 Chloroflexota bacterium
TGGATGGGGCGTGCGCCTCGGGTGGAAGGGCTGGGCCTTCAACACCGGTGGCGCGGAGGGTGTGCTCGTAGAGACGAAAAGTGGGAAGCGGATCATGATCGGCTCGCGGCGCGCGAAGGATCTCGAGGACGCGATCGCGAAGGCGATCGTGGTGCGCCCCGGCTAGATCACGCGTTCCCAGATCGCGAACCTCCAACTTCGCGCCGGGGAACGCGATCCCGATGACATCCATCGCTCGCAGCATCAGGCGGTGCGGAGGCGCGGATCGAGGGCGTCGCGCAGAGAGTCCCCGAAGAGGTTGAACCCGAACACCGCAAGACTGATCGCGACGCCGGGCGCGATCGCGAGCCACGGCGCTCGCTCGAGGAACTGCATGCCTGCGCCTCGCAACATCAGGCCCCACGACGGCGTCGGCTCGAACACGCCGAGCCCAAGGAATGACAGCGATGCCTCGAGCAGGATGGCCTGCCCAAGGAACGCGGTCATCATGATCAGGTACGGCGCGAACACGTTCGGCGCGACGTGGCGGAACATGATCCGCACCGCGCCGCTCCCCACGGAGCGCGCCGCCTCGATGTACGGCATCTGGACGACGCTCAGAGCACTCGAGCGCACGACGCGCGCCACACGGGGGATGATCGGTACGGTGATGGCGGCAATTACGTTGCCGATCTTGTCCTCGCCGGTGCCGAGCGCCGCGACAACGGCGATCGCGATCACGATGAGCGGGAACGAGATGAGCACGTCCATGAGCCGCTGGATCAGCTGATCGGTCAAGCCACCGACGTATGCCCCGATGATCCCCAGCGCCAACCCGAACGTGCAGCCGACGATCGACGAGGTGAATCCCAACAGCAGCGCCGTGCGCGATCCGTAGACCAGCCGAGAGAAGACATCGCGGCCGAAGTTATCCGTGCCCATGAGATGGTCGGCCGACGGCGGCAGCAGGAGATCCTTGAACGAGAGCGCGGTGGGGTCATAGGGAGCGATACGATCGGCAAAGATCGCCGAGAAGATCATCACGATCATGAGGAGAAGGCCGAACGCGCCGAGCGGCCGGCGCCGGATGAATTCGCGCCAGAACCGGACGAAGCGCCGGCGCGGGGTCGATTCCAGGTAACGCTTTCGCGCGAGCTCCTCGGCGTCGCTGCTGACGGCGGTCATGAGTAGCGGATCCTCGGGTCGAGCACGACGTAGAGCATGTCCACCGCGAAGTTCACGAGGACGAACACAGCCGACAGCAGCAGCACCAAGGCCTGGATCAATGGGTAATCCCGGTGCGCGACCGCGTCGACGAGGAGCTTGCCGATCCCGTTGAGGTTGAAGACCTGCTCCGTGACGACCAGGCCCCCGATGAGGAACGCGAACTCGAGGCTCACGACCGTGATCACCGGAAGCAGCGCGTTCCGAAGCGCGTGGCGGACGACGACGATCGTGTCGCGCAGTCCCTTCGCGCGCGCCGTACGGACGTAGTCCTCTCGCAGGACGTCGAGGAGCGTGGATCGGGTCATGCGCATCGAGACGGCGGAATAGCGGTATCCCACCGAGATCGCTGGCAATACCAGCTGCGAGAGGTTCGCGACCGGATCGTCGAAGAACGACGTGTAGACCAGGGGCGGTGCCCATCCGAAGAACGTGAGCGTTCCGAGCACGAGCATGATGCCGATCCAGAAGCTCGGCATGGCGAGCCCGCCGACGCTGAAGATGCGGATCGCATAGTCGATCCAGGAGTCCTGCTTTACCGCGGCCACGATGCCGAGCGGGATGGCGATCACGACGGCCAACGCGCTCGCAATGACAGCCAGCTCGAGCGTGAGCGGCAGCCGCACCCACACCTCATCCATGATCGAATTGCCGGTCCAGAGCGACTGTCCGAAGTCGAGGTGCGCGAGGCTACCCATCCAGGAGAGGAACTGTTCGACCATGGGCTTATCGAGCCCGAGGAGCGCGCGCTCTTTGTCGATGATGTCCTGCGGCACGTTCGATCCGGCGTAGCGCAGCGCGACGATGTCCCCGGGAACGAGTCGCATGACAACGAACGTGATGACCGCGACGCCGACGAGCGTCGGGATCATGAGCAGGAGCCGCCCGACGACGTACCGCCTCACTGGCGGTACTCGCACGGCTTTCGCCGCGCTCGGGTGCTAGGCGTGTGCGCTTCGCGCACGCCGCAGTAGCGTCGGATGGCTCCTACCCCTATTGCTACTTTTTCTCGGCTAGCCACACCGTGGTCAGGTCTTGGTTGGTGTAGTGGTTCGAGCCGATGCTCCAACCACGGACGGTCTTGAGATAGGGAACGATCCGGTACCACCACAGCACGGGGTACTGATACGCCATCTCGTCCATTGCGTAGCGCTCGATGTCGCCGACGAGCTTGAGGCGCTTGGCCGGATCGGTCTCGCGGCTCTGCGCGTCGAGCATGCCGTCGAGCTTGGTGTCGTCGTAGTACGCGAAGTTGAGGCCCTTGCCCAGCTTGCTGGCCGACTGGAACTTCGCGAGCTGCAGGTCAGGCTCGTCAAGGAAGTCGCAGTTGAAGTCGAGCGCGACCTGGAAGTTACCCGCGCGAAGGTCCGCCTGATACGCGGAGGTCTCCTTCACGTCGTGCGTCGCCGTCACGCCGATCTTCTTCCACTGGTCGATCAGGAAGACTGCGACCGGCTCGTACGGCGTGGTGATGTTGCGGTTCAGGAACTTGAAGGTGAGATTCGATTGGCCGGCGTCGGCGAGCAGCTTCTTGGCCTCAGCCTGAGCGGCCGCTGGGTCCTTGCCGAAGCCCTTGATCTTGTTGAGGTCGGCGTCCGCCATCGCGAACGGACCCTTCGGCCGCATGAGGCCGCCGACGTCCTTGACGATGGTGGTCTTCTGTAGCGCCTCGCTGCCCGCGTAGCGGTCGATCGCGAGGCTCAGCGCCTGGCGCACGCGCGGGTCGTTGAACGGTGCGACCTTGCTGTTCGGGACGACGTAGTTGACGCAGATCCACGGCGCTTCCTGGATCGCGAGGTCGTTCGGAAGCGCACGCGAGAGGTCGTCACGCTGCTGCGGCGTGAAGCCACGGAACTCGATCATGGCCTGCTTGCTGCGGATCGCGTTCACCCCGGCGGTGGCGTCGGTGATGATCAGTGCCTTGTAGCCGTCGAGGTAGGGCAGCTGCGTGCCGTCCTTGTCCTTGCCGAAGTACGCGGCGTTCTTCTTGCCGACCCAGTCCTGTCCCTTGGTGTTCGAAACGTAGGTGAACGGACCGGTGCCGTCGATGTTCTTCTCGTAGTAATGGATGTCCGTCTTGAGCTTCGCCGCGCTGTAGATGAAGTTCCACGGCGAGGCGAGGTTCGTGACGAACGACGCCGATGGGTACTTGAGCTTGAACACGACGGTGCTCGGGTCGGATGCCGTGATCGTGTCGACCGGCGCGTACGCGCCGGCGCGCGGCGACAGCACGCCCGTCGGCGGGAAGATGATCTTCTGGTAGGTCGCGACCACGTCCTCGGACGTCAGCGAGGCTCCATCGTGGAACTTCACGTCGGTGCGCAGTTTGATCGTCGCGGTGAGCTTGTCGCTGGAGACCTGCGGATCGCTCGCCGCGATATCCGGGATGACCTTGGTGAGGTCATTCGGGTCGAATTTGTACAGCAGGCTGTAGTGCGGCGCGATCGGGTGAAGCAGCGCGAACGTCGTTTCGCGGTGACCATCGAAGCTCGGCGGCTCCGCGTTCACGATGAAGGTGAGCGTGCCGCCGGTCTGCGGTTTCTCACCGGCGGCGAGCGATGGGACCGCCCCCGGAGAACCTGAGGTCGCTGGCTTCGGCTGGCCCGAGCAGGCTGCGAGTACGAGAGCGAAAACGATGACCAGCGCGAGTTGTGGACGGAACAAATCGACCACCCCCTTGGCCCTCTGTTGGCGCCAGAACACTAGCGCGTGCGAACGGGGAGGGCAGCAGGTTCAGATACGCCTTTGCGCTTGGCGATCACCTCTTCGTAGACGACAACGAGCTGCTTCGTGACGTGATGCCAGTCGTACTCCGGCGCCCGTTTCGCGCCCGCATCCCCCAGGCTGCGCCGGAGGTCGACGTCAACGATCAGCCGTTCGAGGGCCTCGGCGAGCGCGTCCGCGTCTTTCGGCTCGACCAGCAGGCCACTGACATTTCGCTGAACGACACGCTTGTAACCGTGGATATCCGAGGCCACCACAGCCCGTCCGGCGGCCATGGCCTCGAGGAGCACGATCCCGAAGCTCTCCTGGCCGGTCGATGGCGCCACGAAGACGTCGGCCGTCTTGTAGAAGCGCGCCTTGTCCTCATCGGAAACGCGCCCGGCGAAGAACACATCGGCCAACTCGCGGTCGCGCGCGAACCGGCGCAAGTCGCCGATCTCAGGCCCGCGGCCGGCGACGATGAGCCGCGTATTCGGATGGCGCTCTTTGATATGCGCGTAGGCCTTCATGAGATACATCGCGCCTTTGCGCGGCTCGACCCGTCCGACGAAGAGGAAGTTCACCTTGCCGTCCTGGAATTCGGGGAACGGTTTCGCATTGGCGTAGAAGTCGACGTCGACCCCGTTCGGGATGATCCGATAATCGCCGGGGAAGTACGTCGACACGAAATGCCGGGCCGCGCTCGAAACCGCGATGCGCTCGTCGAGCTTTCCCATATAGCGGTCGAGCGCGATACGTCCCGCCCAATACGAGAAGCTGAACCCGCCGAATGCGTGGAAGGTCGCGACGTGCGGACACTTCGCTGAGTCGAGGATCTGAAAACTGAGGAATGGAACGAACGGCTCGTGGTGGTGGATGATGTCGAACCGCTCGCGGTCGAGCATCCGCGAGATGAGATATTCGAGGCGCACCGAGAGCGTGACGCGACCGATGCTCCCATTGAACGGAATGGCCATCGCGCGTCCGATCTGGATGACGTCCTTCGCGGGCGGGTCGTCGCCCCACGGCGCGGTGATGATGCGCACGTCGTGCCCAAGCTCCGTAAGCCGGCTGTACGTCTCGCGGATGTGTGCGTTCGCGCCGCCGGGACGCGGATACGCATAAGGCGAGACGATCCCGATCTTCATTGGCCTCTCGGCCAATGAAGACTTGCTTGTCGCGTCTCGGCTCCGCCTGCGTCGCGGCGTCGCCTCGACGCCGCGGCTGCGGCCTCGCGTCG
>JANMWW010000004.1:0-2766 GCA_031394155.1 Chloroflexota bacterium
CTTATATCCGGAAGGATGGGAGCCGGTTCCCGGCGGTCGTGTCGGTGACGGCGCTGCGGGACGCCCAAGCCGCCATCATCGGCTATCTGTTGATCGGAACCGATAACACCGCGCGTAAGCAGGTCGAAGCTGAGCAGCAAAAACTCGATCAGCGCCTGCGCGATCAGCAGTTCTACACGCGCTCGCTCATCGAATCCAACATCGACGCGCTCATGACCACGGATCCCCTCGGCATCATCACCGACGTCAATAAGCAGATGGAAGCGCTCACCGGATGCACGCGCGACGAGTTGATCGGCGCGCCGTTCAAGAATTACTTCACCGATCCGGAGCGGGCCGAAGCGGCCATCAAGCTGGTGCTGAGCGAGAAGAAGGTCACCAATTACGAGTTGACCGCGCGCGCCCGGGACGGCAAGAAAACGGTCGTCTCCTACAATGCGACCACCTTCTACGACCGAGATCGGATGCTGCAAGGCGTCTTCGCTGCCGCGCGCGACGTCACCGAGCGCAAGCACTTCGAGCAGGCGCTCCAGGAAACGAATGACCGCGAGCAGGCGCTGCGCGCGGCGGCCGAACAGGCGACACAGTCGAAGGACCGATTCCTCGCGGTCCTGTCACACGAGCTGCGCAGCCCGCTTCAATCGATGCTGGGATGGGTCAGGATGCTCCGGTCTGGGCGTCTCTCTGTGACCTCCACCGAGCGGGCGCTGGACGTGATCGAGCGCAACACCGTCTTGCAGGCTCGGCTGATCGAGGATCTGCTCGACGTCTCGCGGATCACTGCCGGCGTGCTGCAGCTCGATCTCGCACCGATGCTGGTCGCGCCAGCGGTGCAGACTGTGATCGAGAACCTGCGTCCGGCGGCCGACGCGAAGGGGATCCGGCTTGGCGTGTCGATCCAGGATGGCACTGGCCGGATCCAGGGTGACACCGCGCGTGTGCAGCAGATCGTCGGAAACCTCGTATCCAACGCGATGAAGTTCACTCCCACCGGGGGCCAGATCGCTGTACGGATCGCCCGTAGCGGCTCCGATGTCGAGATTCGAGTGAGCGACACGGGCGCAGGGATCTCCTCCGAGCAGCTGCCGGAGGTCTTCGCTCCGTTCGGTACCGAACCGCGCAAACGCAGCCACGGCGGCCTCGGCCTCGGGCTCGGGATCGCCCGACACCTGGCCGAGCTGCACGGCGGGGCTCTCACTGCCGCGAGCCCCGGGCTCGGCCACGGGGCGACCTTCACGGTGACGCTGCCGCTGACCGTTGAACGCCCGGCGGCGGATCAGGCTTCGGATCGGTCCGCAGCGTCCGATGCGACCAAGGGTCTCGCGGGACGGCACGTGCTCGTCGTGGAAGACGATGCGGATGCGCGGGAGGTGCTCACGCTGATGCTCGAGTACAGCGGCGCCGTAGTGACGGCCACCGAAACCGTCGCGGCCGCCCTGAGCGAGCTCGAGCGCGTGAAGCCCGATGTCTTGTTGAGCGACCTCTCACTCCCCGGACGCGACGGCTATGACTTCATTCGAAGCGTGCGAGCGTTGGACCCCGCACGCGGGGGATCGATCCCCGCGATCGCGCTGACGGCGTATGCCAGTCCCCAGGACCGTGAGCGCGTGATGGCCGCCGGGTTCCAGCGGTGCCTATCCAAGCCGATCGACATCGACGAGCTCGTGGCGGCGATCGCGAACTGCTGCTGACCAGACCGAGCAGCCTCCGCACGGGCGCGCGTCACACATTCTTGGCGTTGACGCGTTCACTCGGACCGGCGACGTAGTTCGAGCCATTCGATCGCAGCACACCCGTCGCGTTAGCCTCCACCGAAAAAGCAGCTCCGAGCCCTGCTGGCGCGGCGCTTCGCGGATCGCCGCTCCGGCACTCGCTGCGGTCCGTGTGTGGAAGGGCCGAATAGGGTCCGGCCCGTGTGCCGGTAGGAGCCATCCGACAACGGACGGAGAAAGCCTGCTCGCCGTCCCATCTCGTTGAACCATTTGTGGTTGGTCATAACCATCTGTTGTCGTGCTTGCGTTCAGGCGCGAATTCGCACATTGCTAGGAACATGACCTGAAGAACCATGTGTCGCCGGTTCGCGCCCGGCCCTCGGCATAGCGCGAAATTTCTGGCAAATCCTCGGGTAAGCAAGACCTTCGGCGAAAGCCCGCACGGCGCCGGTTTGACTCCGCACCGCCGAGCGACTAAACAAGCTACCTCCGTGCCAACATCGACCTCCAGCCTGGCCGGTGTGCGCATCAGCTCAGCACTGGTGCCGCTCGCGATCTCTGGCGAGCTACGTGGCACGGTCCTTTCCGCGCATCGCGCGGCACTCAACCTCACCTGCTCGGGCCACCTCGTGACTTGTGGCCTGTCGGAACTCGGCGCGTTACCCAACGGCGTCACCGTCGTCGACATGAAGGATCTTCGTGGGGTCGCCGCTCCCGGCGACGAAGTCATCGTGAATGTGCGGTCCGCGCGCCCGTGGTCGCCGCTGATCCTTCCGTTGGCCGATCGCCCTTCGACGGAGGCTGTGGCCCGCTCGGCGCAGATCGCGGCCGCGCGGGCCCCCGCCGGTGGCTTCGGACCGCTCCTGTGCTCGCTTGATGAAGATCCTCAGGACGGCGATCTCTTTCGCTCTGCCGCGCGACCAATACTCAGCGCCCTGCTGGCGGCGACGCGCGGCGGTGACCGGTTGGCCGCGGTCACGGCGGCAGGATCGCTCGTCGGCCTCGGTGCCGGCATGACCCCTTCGGGCGACGACGCCCTCGTCGGCTTCACCGC
>JANMWW010000045.1:0-7646 GCA_031394155.1 Chloroflexota bacterium
GGATCCGGATCGCGGTGCGACACGATCGCGACGGTGCGCGCGCGCTTGAGCTCGTCGACCGCTTGGTCCACGTCGTTCATGACTGGCCCTCGCGCTCCTTCGCCTCGCGGAGGAGCCGAGCGATGCGCGCGGATTGCTCCGCCGTGCGATCGGAAAAGAACGTCAGGTCAGGTACGAACCGCAGGTCCGTGCGGGAGCCCAGCTCGCGGCGAAGGTAGGCCTTCGCCTCCTCGAGGGCCTTCATGGTGCTCGCGATCTTCTGCTCGTCGCCGAGCACGCTGACGTGCACCTTGGCCGATCTGAGGTCATCGGTCACCTCGACCGCGGTCACGGTCGAGAACGCGATCCGCGGGTCACCAAGCTCTTCGCTGATCAGCGTGCCGAGCTCGCGCTGCAAGAGCGCGTTCACCCGATCGGCGCGCTTGAAGCTCATTCGCGGGCTTTTGCCGTGACGACGAAGGCCTCGACGGCGTCGCCGACGAGCACATCGTTGGTGCCCTCGAGGATGATCCCGCACTCGAGACCGGCGTTGACCTCGCGCACGTCGTCCTTGACGCGCCGCAGCGATCCGATCGAGCCTTCCCAGGCCGACGCGCCGCCGCGCAGCAGACGGGCCTTCACACCGCGACGCATGACGCCGTCGAGCACGATGCAGCCCGCGATCGTCGTCTTACCCGCGGTGAAGATCTGCCGCACCTCGGCGTGACCGAGGATGCTCTCGATCATCTCCGGCTCAAGCATGCCGGTGAGTGCTTTCTGCATGTCGTCGAGCAGCTCGTAGATGATCTTGTACTGACGAACGTCGACCTTCGTCGAGTCCGCGACGCGACGGGCCGGCGTCTCCATCTTCGTGTTGAAGCCCACGACGACCGCACCGGAAGCCGCAGCCAGCGTCAGGTCGGACTCGGTGATGTCGCCCACGCCGTCGTGGATCACCTGCAGACCGATCTCGTCGGTCGGGATCTTGACCAGCGCGCCCTTGATCGCCTCGAGCGATCCCTGGACGTCCGCCTTGAGGATGATCTTGAGCTCCTTGGCTCGGCCTTCCTTGACCTGCGCGAACATCTCATCGAGCGTCGCGGGCTTCTCGGCTCCGAGGCCACCGGCCCGCTCGCGCTCGTTCTGCGCCACCAGAGCCTTCGCGGTCTTCTCGTCAGGTACGGCGCGGAACACGTCGCCGGCCTCGGGCACGCTCGGCAGGCCGAGGATCTCCACGGGCCGTGAGGGCTCCGCCCGCCCGACGTTCTTGCCCTTGTCATCGGTCATAGCGCGCACGCGTCCATACGCGAGGCCCGCGACGACGAGGTCGCCGCGAGAAAGCGTTCCGGTCTGCACCAGGATGGTCGCGACCGAGCCGCGACGCGCGTCCATGTGCGCTTCGATCACGCGTCCGATGGCCGGGCGGTCGGGGTCGGCCTTCAGCTCTGCCACCTCCGCCACGAGCATCACGACCTCGAGGAGCTCCGGGATCCCCTGCTTCGTGCGCGCCGACACCGGGACGAGCGGCGTATCGCCGCCGTACTCCTCGATGGTGACGCCGTGCTCGGCGAGCTGCGCTTTTACCTGATCGGTGTTGGCATCGGCCTTGTCGATCTTGTTGAGCGCGACGACGATCGGGACGCCCGCTGCCTTGACGTGCGAGATCGCCTCGATGGTCTGCGGGTTCACACCGTCGTCGGCCGCCACCACGAGGATCGCGACGTCGGTCACCTGCGCGCCACGTGCGCGCATGGCCGTGAACGCCTCGTGACCCGGCGTGTCCAGGAACGTGATCTTGCGGTCGTTGTGCTCGATCTGGTACGCGCCGATGTGCTGCGTGATGCCACCGGCCTCACGCGAGGTCACGTTGGTGGACCGGATCGCGTCGAGCAGGCTCGTCTTGCCGTGGTCGACGTGCCCGAGGATCGTCACGACCGGCGGCCGGGTCTTCATCTTGGCCGGGTCGTCATCGGTCCACAGCTCGATCTTTCCGGGGATCGCGTCGGCGTCGGCGCTCTCGTCAACGGGCGCCGCGACTTCCTCGGCCTTTGTCTCGAACCCGAGCTCGGTCGCGACGAGCGTTGCGGTGTCGAAGTCGATGGTCATGTTGATCGACGCCATCACGCCCATGCCCACGAGCTTCTGGATCACGTCGACCTTGCGCACCTCGAGGACGTTCGCGAGCTCACCGACGACGATGGTCTTCGGAAGCACGACGGGCGGGCGGCCGTTCGCGCCAACGACGACCGGCGCCGCAACGACCTCCGGCACGGGCACAGGCGCCTGCTGACGCTGCGGCCGGCGCCCCCTCGGACGCGGTCCTCGCTGCGGTGGCAGTCGCCGTGGTCGTGCTTTTGGCATCAGCGCTTCTCCTGTCGTTCGGCCTGTCTCTGTTTCGCCGCGTCATTCATTTCTGTTCGTAGTCGGTCGGCAGTTGCTTCATCGATCGTGACTTCGAGCGCACGGGCGATCGCGCCCTCTTTGAGACCGCGCTCGAGGCACGCCGCGTCCGGATCGCAGTACGCGCCGCGACCTGCGGCCTTGCCTCGAAGATCCACCGACAGCTCACCCGACGGGGCGCGCACGATGCGCACCAGGTCGCGCTTCGCCCTCACGGATCGGCAAGCGACGCAGGTCCGCTGCGGGAGCGGATGACCCTGCGCTTGCCGCGCTAACGACGTTCCTTTTTCTTCTTTCCCCCGAGGAGCGCGCGGTCCTCCTCATCCAGGTCCTCCTCGTCCGCGAGCGCGGACTCGGCTTCGACCTCGGCGACGAGGTCGTGATTCAGCTCGGCGTCTTCTGTCTCGGCCGGCGGCGGGGCCTCTTCGACCACAGCCTCGGGCTCTGGCTCAGGTTCCGGCTCGAGTTCGGCGCGGACCTCGGACTCGCTGCGGATGTCGATGCGCCATCCGGTGAGCTTCGCGGCGAGGCGGGCGTTCTGGCCCTCCTTGCCGATCGCGAGCGAGAGCTGACGGTCCGGCACGACCACGTATGCGGTCTTGTCGTCCGCGACGATGTCGACCCGCACGACGTGCGCGGGCTCGAGCGCGTTCGCCACGAACTGCTCGGGCTTCTCGTTCCACTCGATGATGTCGATCTTCTCGCCGCCGAGCTCGTTGACGATCGCCTGCACGCGCAGACCTCGCTGACCGATGCACGCGCCGCGTGCGTCGATGCCGGGCTGGCGCGCGCGGACCGCGAGCTTGGTGCGAGAGCCGGCCTCGCGGGCGAGACCAACGATCTCCACCTGGCCGTGGAAGATCTCGGGGACCTCGAGCTCGAAGAGCCGCTTCACGAGCGCCTTGTGCGCGCGGCTGACGATGATCGCCGGGCCGCGCAACGTTCGCCGCACTTCGAGCACGACGACCTTGCGGTGCTGCCCGATGAAGTAGCGCTCGTGCAGCGCCTGCTCGTTGCGCGGGAGGATCGCCTCGGCCTTGCCGAGCTCCATGATCGCGGAGCCCGCCTCGAAGCGGCTGATCTGTCCATTGATGATGTCGCCTTCGCGGTCGGCGTACTCGGCGAAGACCTGCTCGCGCTCGGCCTCACGCAGCGACTGCTGTATGACCTGCTTTGCGGTCTGCGCGCCGATGCGGCCAAGTGCAGCCG
Source organism: Chloroflexota bacterium (assembly GCA_031394155.1). Taxonomy (GTDB): domain Bacteria; phylum Chloroflexota; class Limnocylindria; order P2-11E; family P2-11E; genus CF-39. The sequence goes on from JANMWW010000045.1 coordinate 3,589, forward strand.
CGGACTCCTCGAGCGGGACGATGTCGCCCAGCTGAGCGTCCGACTTGATGCGCTGGGCGGCCTTCAGCTCGATCTGGAGCTTGGGGTCCTCGACCTTCTCGACGACGGTCTTCAGCAGGTAGACCTTGAACGCGCCGGTCTGGATGTCGACCTTGACGTCGATGTTGTCTTCGGCGCCGTAGGCGCGCTTGAGAGCGCGCGCGATGATGTCTCCGACGACCTCTTTGGGAATACCTTTCTCGGCGGAGAGCTGTGCCAGCCCGGTAACGAGCTCACGGTTCATGCTGGCGCTCCCCCTTCTTCAATTCGGGCGACAAAAAAAGTGGGGTCAACCCACTTTTTTGCGGTGCCCGAGGACGGCGGGACAGGCCCGTCATCCTGTCAGAACTATATCAAATCTGGGAGGCGAAGGGAGGCGCGTGGCCGCCGCGCCTGGAGCTAGGTGAGGCTATTTCCGACGTTCGAGAAGAAGTTGCTGATCTGATCTTTCATGATGATCAGCATGAAGATGATCGCGATCGCGACAACGATGATGACAAGTGCGTATTCGACCATTCCCTGGCCCTGTTCGTCCCGCCAGAACGCTTGCAAATACAGGCTCCCTTCCCGCTCAGGCACGGCGGCCACGCCACAGCCTGACACGTCTCCCTCCCCACTACCAGCCTGCCGAGCGCCGTCGTCACCTGCTAGACACTGACGCTCGCAGGGCCGCCGTGACACGCTCTTCGGTCGTGGCGGCACCCGCCGGCGGGATGCCCCGCAGGGCTCCCAGTGCCTCCGCCGGGGTGTAGCCCAGCGCCAGGAGAGCCGCCGCCGCGTCGTCATCCACGGGCACGCCCGCTGATTCGCGCTCGACACCGCCCCGCTGGATCTTGCCTTTGAGGTCGACGATGAGTCGCTCGGCGGTCTTCTTCCCCACTCCCGGCGCGCGCGACAGCGCGACTGCGTCACCGGACGCGATCGCGGCGGCGAGCTGCGCGGGAGATGACGTCGAGAGCAGCGAGAGCGCGGCCTTTGGTCCGACTCCGGAAACGGTGATCAGCAGCTCGAAGAGCGCGAGCTCCTCACGAGACTCGAATCCGAAGAGCTGATGTGCATCTTCGCGGACTACTTGATGTGTGTGAAGCGTGACGAGATCGCCGCTCGGATGCCGAGGCACGAACACCTTGTAGCCGACGCCGCGCACGTCGACGATCACGTGATCGCTGGCGCGCGCGACGATCTCGCCGCGGATGAGCGCGATCATCTCGGTGGTGCCACGGCGCGGCCGCGGGTCCTGCCGCCGATCTCGGGTGTCGCGCTCTCGCTCGGGGTGGGCTCCCCATAGACACCGCTCGTCCGTCCACGGTCCGAATGGGGCCCCTCCACCCCTCCGCTCGCACGCGACACCCTCGCGGCGTCACCCGCTGGCCGCGCCGCGCACGACCCGCCGCCGCGCTCGGTGATCACTTCGCCATCGCGACGGCCGCTGCGAACCGCGCGCGCTGTGCGTGTGTGAGCGCCACGGCGATCGCGTCGGCGATGTTGTCGTCGGTCACGGGCGCGTCGAGCTTGAGGATGTGCACGATCATTTGCTGGACCGCCTCCTTATCGGCACTGCCGGATCCGCTCACGGATTGCTTCACTTCCTGTGGTGTGTACTCAGCGATGGTCAATCCCGCTCGTGCTCCGCAGAGCAAAGCGACGCCGCGGGCTTCGGACACGGCCATCGCGGTCTTTGCGTTCTTGTTGAAGAACAGACGCTCCAGCGCGAGCGAGGTCGGAGCGTGCTCCGCGATCAACGCGTCGAGCGCATTGGCGATCGCGAGAAGTCGCTCTGCGGTCGAAAGCACGCGCGCGACCGCGACCAGCCCGCAGCTGAGCAGACGCGGTGGATCGGAATCGAGCGCGAGGAGCGCGTATCCCATTCCGGTCGTCCCCGGGTCGATGCCGAGGACCGTGATGGGCCTAAGCGTGCTGCAGCACCTCGACCGGGATGTCGAAGTTCGCGTGGACCTTCTGCACGTCGTCGAGATCCTCGAGACCTTCCACCAGCCTGATGACCTTCTGGGCGTGGTCGCCGTCGACCCGCACGCTGGTCGTCGGTCGCATGCTGATCTCGGCCGAGCTGATCGGGATGCCGGCGGCTTCGATCGCCTTCTTCACCCGCTCGAACGCGGTCGGCGTCGTATACACGGTGATGAGCGAGCCATCGACCTCGACGTCCTCGGCGCCGGCGTCGATCGCCACGAGCTGCACCTCATCCACCGAACGGCCGGCGGCGTCGATCTCGATGATGCCTTTCTGCTCGAAGAGCCACTGCACCGAGCCGGGCTCGCCGAGCTTGCCACCATTCTTCGAGAACGCGGCGCGGACCTCGGAGGCGGTGCGACTCCGGTTATCCGTCGCGGCCTCCACCAGCACCGACACCCCGCCCGCGGCGTAGCCCTCGTACACCGCGCTTTCGATCTGCGCGCCATCGCCACCGCCGGTGGCCTTGTCGACCGCGCGGTCGATGTTCGCGTGCGGCATGTTGACGGCGCGCGCGCGGTCGATCGCCAGGCGGAGACGGAAGTTCGCTTCAGGATTCCCGCCACCCTCACGCGCAGCGAGCAGGATTTCGCGCGTCAGCTTGGTGAAGAGGGCGCCCTTTTTGACGTCGGCGGCGCCTTTCTGGCGCTTGATCTGGCTCCACTTTGAGTGTCCGGACATACGCTGAATAGTATGTCGGGAACACCGCGGGATACAGCGTTTAGGGGAGAGTCATGGCCGCTGTAACGCCGGACAAGATCAGGAACGTCGCCGTCGTCGGTCACGGTGGCTCGGGCAAGACGACGCTCGTCGAGAGCCTCCTTCACGCAGCAGGCGCGACGGCGCGTTTGGGAAAGGTCGACGACGGCACGAGCATCCTCGACACCGACCCGGAGGAGCACAAGCGCCGCATCACCATCAACGTGGCGATCGCGTCGTTCACGAGTGAAGGCATCAAGCTGAATCTTCTCGACACGCCCGGCTTCGCCGACTTCGCTGGCGATCAGCGCGCGGCGCTGCGCGTGGCCGATGCAGCGGTCGTGGTCATCGACGGCTCCGCGGGGATCCAGGTGGGCACGACGCTCGTGTGGGCCGACCTCGACAAGGCAAAGACGCCGCGCGTCGTCGCCCTCACGCGCCTCGACCGCGAGAACGCCGACTTCGACAAGGTCCTGGCGCAGCTGCGCGCGGCGTACGGCATCCGCGTCGTGCCGCTGCACGTGCCGGTCGGTCATCAGCACGACATCAGCGCCACGATCGACCTGCTCCATGGAACGGTGCTCAAGGGGCCGAAGGACAAGCCGGCCGACATGGACCCGGCCGACAAGGAGCGCGTCGGCAACTACCGGCAGCAGCTGGTGGAGGCGATCGTCGAGACGAACGAGGAGCTGCTCACGCGATACCTCGACGGCAAAGAGATGTCCTACGACGAGCTGCGCGACGCGCTCCACGCCGCCGTGCGCGAGGGCAGCGTTTTGCCCGTGATCGCGACGTCGGCGACGAAGGACGTCGGATACGCCGCACTGCTCGCGACGATCCGCGAGATGCTCCCCTCTCCGCTGGAGACCGGCTCGGTCATCGGGATGTCGGCGTCGGGCGACGAGGTCGCGCGGAGGATCGATCCGGGCGAGAAGGTCTCGGCGTTCGTCTTCAAGACGCTCGCCGATCCCTTCGTCGGCAAGCTGTCGTACGTGCGCGTGTATTCCGGGACGCTGCACCACAACTCGCAGATCTTCGACGCGGCCAAGAACGAGACGGAACGCGTCGGGCAGATCTTCTTCCTGCGTGGCAAGGAGCAAGAGGCGACGGACGCGGTGTCCGCGGGCGACATCTGCGCGATCCCGAAGCTCACCGCGACATCGACGAATGCCACGCTCTGCGACAAAGACGCGCCGCTCTCGTATGCGCCCATCGATTTCCCCCCGCCGTCCTTCTCCGTGGCAATCGAACCGCAATCGAAGGCCGACCTCGACAAGCTCGGCACCGCGCTGCACAAGCTGACCGACGAGGACCCTTCGCTGCACGTGCGCCGCGACGATGCGACGCAC
>JANMWW010000055.1:0-5224 GCA_031394155.1 Chloroflexota bacterium
TGAAGCCAACGATCAGCTCGGCGCGGCGGAGACGAACGCGATCCGCGCTAGCGACACGACAGACGTGGCATTCCGTGGACGCGTTGACGACGCGGCGCTGCGCGTGCTGCGCGCGAAAGCGGCCCGCGGGCTACTCGCCTGCAGTCGTTAGGGAGTCACGCTCAGCAGGTAACGCAAACTCTGCGACGAGGTCACGAAGCGCAGCCACGGTAAATGGCTTCCCGATGACCCGGGCGCCGCCGTGACGCAGGGCCTCATCGACCTCGCTGCGTTGGAGCGACGCGGTGATGAAGACGATCGGGATGGTCGCGAGATCGGGGTCGGCGCGCATCGCGTCGGCGAGCTCGAACCCGTTCATCACCGGCATCGCCACATCGCTGAAGACGACGACCGGCCGGAGCTCCCGTGCCATTCGCAGTCCCTCGGCGCCGTCCCTCGCCATCATCACCTCGTGCGTCGAACCCCGAAGTGCCATACGGATCAGCTTGTGAATGGTCAGATCGTCCTCGCAGAACAAGATACGGCTCATGCTGCAGCCCGCTGATCGAACGGGAGGTTGACATGGAATGTGGATCCGGCCCCGAGGACGCTCTCAGCCCAGGCCCGGCCCCCGTGCGCCTTGGCGATCTCGCGCACGATCGGCAGGCCCAGCCCGGTGCCCTGGATGCTGCGAGTCTTCACGGTGGCGATCCGTGAGTAGCGATCGAACACCGCCTCGAGTGAATCAGGCGCGATCCCGATGCCCTGATCCCGCACCCAGAAGTGCGCCATCCCGCCGCTCGTATCCACACCAACGGTGACGTTGCCACCGTCCGGCGAGTACTTGATCGCATTGCTGATGAGGTTCGTCACCACCTGCGTGATCCGGTCGCGGTCTGCCCAGATGGGGCCGACACCTGGCTCGAACTCGAGTTTGACCGGATGTTGCGGGGAGTTCGCGCCCATGCGCTCGGCCGTCTCGCGCGCGGTCGCGCCGAGGTCGACGCGCTCACGGTTGTGGTCCATCTTGCCGGATTCCATTCGGTCGAGGTCGAGCATCTCGGTGATCATGCGGCTGAGCCGCGTGGCGTCGGTGTTGATGTCCGCAGCGAACTCCTTGATGTCGGCGGCGCTGAGATCGTCGTCTCGGATCATCTCGCTGAAGCCTTGAATGCCGGTGAGCGGGGTGCGGAACTCGTGGCTCACCACCGACACGAAGTCGCTCTTCGCTCGGTTCAGTCTCGTGAGGTTGGCGAGCGCGTCCTGCTGGTGTCGCAGCGTCGTCTTCGCGAACAGCACGCCGCCGCCGAGCAGCAAGGCCAGAAGGATCAGCCGGAGGATGAGCAGGCCGTCGGTGAGCCGCGCCAGTCGGACGGCGCTCGGCGACGGCGAATTGGTGGCGAAGACGATCCAGCCCATGCCGGTCACGCTGCCCGAGCCGATGAATCGTCTGGCTCCGCTGAAGAGGTCGTCGGCCTCCGTGGTCACCACCCAGCCCCGGAGCGCCAGGGTCACGTTCGGATCGGCTGACAGGTCGCGGAGCTGCGTGAGACCCGCGACGCCCTCGCCAAAGATCATTCGCCCGCGATCGTCAACGACGTAGATCTCGTCATAGAGGACGGTCAGCGCCGCGAGCCAGTCAGCGGCACGACTGAGATCCACTACGGCGCACAGCAGCCCGATCGGGTTTCCGTCCGTGTCGAAGATCGGCACGGCGATCGTCGCATCAGGGGTGTTGAAAAGCTCATTCAGGTAGACCTGCGACACGAACGTACGCCACGCAGTCGCGGCTCCCAGGAAGTAGTCGGTCCGGCTGAAATCCGTGCCGCGGAGGTGCGGTTGCGCTGGTGCGCTCGCCACGAATAGACCCGTCCCATCGAGAACGAAGAGCCGACGCGCATCACGCCCGTACAGCCGCAGGATGTCCGTCAGTTCACGTTCCAGCGCAGCCGGGTCGTCCCTGACGATGGAGGCGCGCACAGCGCTGCTCATCGCGATCGAGCGTGTCTGTTCGACCAACGTTGCCACCCGCTGGGCGACCACCTCCGCCCCGGCCGAGGCGCCATCGCCGACTCGAGCGAGCTCGACGTCCCGTGAAGCCTTCTGACTAGCGTCGGCCAGGTTCTGGCCGAGGACCAGCACCGGCAATCCGACAAGCACAGCGATGAGGATGAGCATCCGGACCGGCGATCGAGTTACCCAGTTGAGCATCACGCGCGTCGGCAGATCACCTTGGTTCATGCGGCGACGGGCCGTGGCTGGTCTCGAGTGCTCATCCACAATGCGAGCTCGGCCGGGGCCTGTGCCTTTGACAGAAGGAATCCCTGGTAGCGGTCGCAGCCCAGCTCGCGGAGCGCCAGACGCGTGCTTTCGCGTTCCACGCCCTCAGCCACGGCCATGCATCCGAGGTTGTGAGCGAGCTCGATGGTCGCGCGCACGATGACCGCGCTGCGCGCATCGAGATCCATCGTCCCCACGAACGAGCGGTCGATCTTCACCGCATCGATCGGAAGGCGATTCATGTACGCAAGCGATGAGTAACCGACTCCGAAGTCATCGATGGCGAATTGCACTCCGAGCTTCCGCAGCTCCGCGAGGATGCCGACGGTCCGGTCGGGATCGACCATGAGGGCGCTTTCGGTGATCTCGATCGTGAGCGGCCCGCTCGCGGCCGGGTAGCGCTCGACGAGCGCGGCGAGCTGCCGCGGCAGGTCCGGATCGAGCAAGCTGCGCGCAGACAGATTGATCGAGAGTCCCCGTTGGGGACATGCCGCTCCGATCTGCTCGAATGAGACGAGTGCCTCGTTCATCGTGATGCGCGTTAGGGGGCGCATCAGCGCGCTGCGCTCAGCCACGGTGATGAAGTCGATCGGTGGCACGGGGCCACGCATCGGCCGGTCCCAACGCGCCAGTGCCTCGAAGCCCACGATGCTGTCGCCAGCAAGTGACGCGATCGGCTGCAGATGCATGCGGATCTCGCGGCGCTCGTCGTGCTGCTCGATCGCGGTGCGGAGGTCGGTCGTGAAGACGAGACGCTCGACGTTCGACGTTTCCTGCGCGACCGAATAGACCGCGTAGCTGTCCTGCTGGCGCTTCGCCGCGTACATCGCGATGTCGGCGTAGCGCAGCAATGTGGCAGCGTCCTTCCCGTGCGACGGGTACATGACGATGCCGAAGCTCGCGGCCGCGTCCACGCGCTGACCCTGCGCGTCGATCTCGAAGGGCACGCGCAGCGCGTCGATGAGTGTCTTGGCGACCCGGATCGCGCCGGCCTGGGTCGCGCCAGGTAGGACGATGGCGAATTCGTCGCCACCGAGCCGGGCGACCGTATCGGCGTCGCGGACCTGCTGCTCGAAGCGCTTACCGATCTGGCGCAACAGCTCGTCGCCGGCCTGATGGCCGAACGTGTCGTTGACGGCCTTGAAGTCGTCGAGATCCCCGAGGAGCAGGGCCAGTCCGTGCCCACTGCGCTCGCAGTTCCTGATCTCCTGTGTGAGGCGGTCGATCAAGAGTGTCCGGTTCGGCAGCTGCGTGAGCGCGTCGTGAAGCGCCCGGAACTCGAGCTCGCGTATGAATTCACGCCGCTGCGTGACGTCTTCGATGAAGATCGTGACGCCGTTGTTCGCGTCGCCCGTGTTCACCGACGCCGCGGAGATCGAGACCTCGAAGTCGGGACCGTCCTTGCGGCGCGCCAGGGTCTCGACGTTGAGCACGGTCCCCTCGTCGCGGACCCGAGCGATGATGTGCGCGAATTCGGCGTGCCGCTCATCCGGTGAGATGCGCAGGGTCTGCCCAAGCACCTCAGCGGGGGTGAAGCCGAACAGCTTCTCGGCTGCGGGATTCCAGAGGCGCACGACCCTGGCGTGGTCGATCTGGACCACGGCGATCGGGGACGTGTCGACGAGCGTGCGCAGATGCGTCTCGCGCGTCTGCATCTCGCCGCGGCGCAGCTCAGCCTGATCGAACAGGCCGCGGATCTCGAGCGGCGGCGCAATGGCTGCGGCGATCAGCTCAAGGGATTCGAGGTCCTCCGCGATGTAGGCTCCGTCGCGCAGGGTGACGACCACCACGCCCAGGGTCGCCACCGAGCCGAGCAGAGGGAATGCCGCGACGCTGCGGGGCGCGGCGCCCGGCACCAGGTTGATGCCCGGCCACGCTTCGCTTTCGGAGGCGACGACTGACTTGCGCTGTTCGAAGGCCGCGCCGGCGGCGCCTTCGCCTGCCCGAAGCTCGGATCTCGTGTCGGTCCTGCCGGCGCGACCGCTCGCCAGGCGAAGCACCTCGGCAGCGGGATCCCACCAATAAATGTGGCTGCGGTCGACACCCATGAAGCGGGTCAGCTCTACGACGGCGTAGCGACAGAATTCCTCGCGGTCGACGAGGCCCTTGCCGGCGGTCGCGATCTCGTAGAGGACCCGACGCTCGTCGTCGCGGCGCCGCGCGCGCCGGCGATTCTCGGCGTCCTCAAGCTCGCGGTGAACGATCACACCGAGCCGGTTGAGACTCGACTTGGACACGTAGTCACGCGCGCCCGCACGCATGACGTCGACCGCCGCGCGCTCCCCGATCTGGCCCGACACGATCACGAAGGGAACGTCTCGGCCGAGCTCGCGGACGATCGTCAGCGCTTCAGCCGATCCGAAGTCGGGCATGCTGTGATCGGACAGGATCACATCCCATGAGGTCTCCACCAGGGCGGCGCGAAGCTCCTCGGGCTTCTCGATGCGGCGCGCCTGTGGCTCAAACCCGGCGCCCCGGAGCTCGCGGATGATGAGCTCTGCGTCGGCCGGATTGTCCTCGATGAGAAGTGCTTTGATCGGTCGCATCACGCCGCCGTCACGGCCGCGACGGGAAGCTCGTTCAGGACGAGCCAGTACACGCCGAGCTGGCGGACCGCCTCGACGAACTCTTCGAACGCGACGGGCTTGCGCACGTAGCTGTTGGCCCCGAGGTCGTAGCCACGGATGAGGTCCCGCTGTTCGTTGGACGAGGTAAGGATGACCACAGGGGCGCGGCGCGTGCGCACGTCGGCGCGGATCTGTCGAAGCACGCTCAGACCGTCCACCTTCGGCAGATTGAGGTCGAGAAGGATCAGCGCGGGCAGATCAGCCGGATCGCGCCCTTCCCAGGCCGCGTGTCCAAAGATGAAGTCGAGCGCTTCCTGGCCGTCATGGACGCTGATGACCTCATTGGCGATGAGGTTGCGGTGGAGCGCTCGCAGCGTCAGCTCCTCGTCGTCGGGGTT
>JANMWW010000100.1:0-2571 GCA_031394155.1 Chloroflexota bacterium
GAACCCGAGTAGTGGACCCAGACCAGGTACGCAGACACAGCGGTGCCGATGGCCGCGAAGACCGCGGCCGCGTGACGTCCGGTCAGATTCACCGGCCGACGAGCAGCGGGTCGATGATCGTGCGCAGCTGCTCTATGGTGGCTGCGCCCTCGATCTTGCGCCCATTGACGAAGAGCGTCGGCGTCGCCTGAACGCCGCGGCCTTCACCGACCTTCGTGTCATCGCGCACGAGCTGCGCGTATCGGCCCGAGTCGACGCAGGCGTTGAACGAGGTCGCGAGGCCGAGATCCGCGCCGAGCTTCTTCAGATTGTCCTTTGAGAAGGCGCCGCGGTTCTCGCCTGCCTGCGATGCGTACAGCTTGTCGTGGTACTCGAAGAACTTGCCCTGCTCCGACGCGCATTCCGCGGCCTCGGCTGCCCAGCTCGACTCCTGACCGAGGAACGCGAAGTGATGGAACGCCAGGCCCACTTGTCCCTTCGCAACGTACGTCGAGAGCAGCTGCGGCTCGGTGAGACGTGCGAACTGGCCGCAGGCGGGGCACTGGAAGTCGGCCCACTCTTCGATGGTCACCGGTGCGCTCAAGACCCCACGAACGTGACCGTTCTGGGCGATGGTGGATGGCAGCGTCGACGCCGGCGGCGTGCCTTGGACATTGCCGAGCCACACGAAGCCGATCACCGCCGCGACCGCGAGCACCGAGACGGCCGCGATCTGCACGACGGAGATCTGCGGACGCGAACGCGGTTTCGGGTTACTCGTTCGCGCATGCTGACGCCGCGCGCGCCGCGTTTGCCGCGGGCTCGTCTTTGACATTGCACCATTATTCGCTGCGCAGGCTCCACGGTGGCTAGTGTCGAAGGTCCCTACACTTCGAGGCTCATGCTCGTCGACCGCGACCGCTATCGACAGCTCGCGGGCTCGTTTCCCACCGGTGTGACCATCGTGACCACGCGCAGCAGCGACGGCGCGCCGAGGGGGCTGACCACGCAATCGTTCGTCGGCCTGTCCACCGAACCTCCGCTCATGCTCGTCGCGATCGACAACAGCTCGCGCACACTCGCCGTCTTGAAGAGCGCTCGCTCGTTCGTGATCAACTTCCTGAAACATGGAGCCGAGGACGTCTCCACGACATTCGCCTCGAAGGGCGACGACAAGTTCGCCGGCGTCCCGTGGCGGCCATCGACCGTCGCCGACGGTGCTCCGATCCTGTACGAATCCTCGGTCGCCTACGCGGAATGCCGGATCGTGAGGCAGCATGAGGAAGGTGATCACTGGGTCTTCGTCGGCGAGGTGGAAGGTGGTGAGGTGTTCGGTGGCGCGCCGCTGATGTACTACCGCCGTACGTACGCGGCCTGGCCGGAGGAGAAGCCGGCGCCGCCGGTGCTCTGATGCGCCTCGCCACGTTCGACGCCGGTCGCGGGCCGCGCGTCGGCATCGTCTCGGCCGACGACACGCTCGTCCCGGTCGCCGACCTCATCCCGGAGGCGCCCGAGGACATGCTCGGCCTCATCGCGGCGGGCGACCCGCTTCAAGCGCGGTTGCGCGACGTGGCGAGCCGCGCGCAGGGCGGCGCCAAAGTCGCCACGGTGCGCCTGCTCGCACCGATCCCGCGCCCTCGGCGGACCGTGTTCTGCGTCGGTTGGAACTACTCGGAGCACTTCGCCGAGGGCGCGCGTCTGCGCGCCGACACGAGCGCGCCGGGGCAGCAGGAGGTCCCCGAGTACCCGGCGCTCTTCTCGAAGAATCCCGCGACTGTGACCGGACCCGATTCGCCCGTCTGGTTTCCCGCGCCGCACTCAGATCAGCTGGACTGGGAGTGCGAACTCGCGGTGATCGTCGGCCGCCCGGGGGTCGACCTGGCCGAGGATGGCGCGATGGAGCACGTCTTCGGCTACACCTGCGCGAACGATGTCTCGGTCCGCGATGTGCAGCGGCGGCATGGCGGGCAGTGGTTCAAGGGAAAGAACTTCGACACCCACCTGCCGATGGGTCCGTGGATCGTCACGGCCGACGAGCTCGATCCCAGCTCGCTTCACATCCAGACGCGCGTGAATGGCACCACCAAACAGGACTCGAATACGAAGTTCATGGTCTTCAAGCTGCCTCGGCTGCTGAAAGAGTTCTCTGCTGGGTGCAGACTCGAAGCAGGGGACATCATCATCACCGGCACGCCTGAGGGGGTCGGGTTCGCGCGCACGCCACCTGAATTCATGAAGATCGGCGATGTCGTCGAAGTCGAGATCGAAGGCATCGGCATCTTGAAGAACACGGTGCAGGGGAGAACGTAGCGATGGGAACGAATGTCACATTCAAGGCCAACGGCGGGACCGCGAACGGGTATCTGGCAACACCGGCGTCGGGCAAGGGACCGGGGCTGATCGTCGTCCAGGAGTGGTGGGGCATCAACGATCAGGTCAAGGGCGTCGCGGACATGTTCGCGCGCGAGGGATTCGTCGCGCTCTCGCCAGATTTTTATCACGGGAAGTCGGCCAAGATCGGCGAGCCGGATGCGGCGCAGAAGCTGATGATGGAGTTCTTCCAGTCCGACACCGCGGCGAAGGACGCGCGCG